>JAOTYD010000006.1 GCA_029862005.1 Gammaproteobacteria bacterium
AGCGATCCCACATTTCGGACTTTTCTGTCGCCGTGTACCATCTTCGTTTTCTTCGTGACATTTACAACACCTCACCTTTGCTTCTAAAGATAAAGTGTTGCGCCGATCAGTTGAGGTCACCGTCGTTTACGGGCGCTGGCTTTGAAAAATTGAGTGTCCGCTATCGGGGATTCAGCATTTAGGCGTAAGTATCGATAATGCGTTTCGAATCTTTCTTTTGCTGATCTTTCTGGCGCTGCTCGTTCTTCTGTTTTTTTTCGCGATCAGGCTTGTTGAGGGCATCCCGAACCCGTGGCGTTTGATTCACCGATTTAATTAGCGGGTCGGACATTCTAAAAACCTTTGTTCTCCCGGTGCTTCGGTGCGCTGCGGTACTGTCATGCGGCTGCCAACCTGCACCCTCTCGTCTATATCCTTATCGACCGTTCTCCAAAAAAGTTAACCACGTACCCCACTTTCGATTCACGATACGTCGACCTGTCGAATAATTTTTTCGATTTTGTCTTTTAAAGTTGCCGCGGTAAAAGGCTTTACAATATAACCGTTAACACCTGCCGCGGCAGCGTCGATGATTTGTTCACGTTTCGCCTCCGCGGTAACCATTAATACCGGTATGTCCTCTAGTTCCTTGTCGGCGCGTACCGTTTTGAGTAGCGTAAGTCCATCCATACCGGGCATGCTCCAATCGGTTATCAGGAAGTCGAAATTTCCCGCTTTAAGCATTGGCAATGCGGTTTCTCCATCGTCGGCTTCGGCGGTATAGTTAAAACCAAGCTCACGCAGCAAGTTCTTGAGTATGCTGCGCATGGCTGAAAAATCTTCAACGATAAGAATGTTGATATCCTTATTCATCCGCTTTCCAGTCAGACATGCGCGCTTTCACACGCAATAATGCCTGGCCATGCAGCTGGCATATCCTGGATTCCGTGACGTCGAGAATCTCGCCGATTTCACGAAAATTAAGTTCGTCGTCATAGTACAGCGACATCACCAGTTGTTCCTTTTCAGGCAACTGGCGAATACTTTCGGCGAGTTGCTTCTGATACTCGGCCTGGCTGAATGCCTCTTCGGGAGTGAACACAGACGAACTGGGAAGCGAGGCATCCGATGTGTTTTCCTCGAGGGTGTCGATACTGTAAATACGCGCTGACGATGAGTCGATTAAAATCTGGTGGTACTCACCCAGGCTGATTCCGAGGGCCAATGCGACGTCGGCATCTTTCGCATCTTCCCCGGTCTCGTTCTCTATTTTTCGAATGGCTTCGGAAACTGAACGAAACTTGCGATGCACCGAGCGCGGAGTCCAGTCGGAGCGGCGAATTTCGTCAATCATCGAACCACGAATACGAATCCCGGCAAAGGTTTCAAAACTGGCACCCATCTCGGCGTCAAAATTACTGGCCGCTTCGAGCAAACCCACCATTCCCGCCTGGATCAGGTCATCGATCTGCACCGTCGGGGGTAGCCGGTTTAACAGGTGATAGGCAATTCTTTTGACGAGCGATGCATGGCGAACGATCTGGTCTTTTTCGTCCAGATTTTCCACCTCCGCATACATCGCGTGCCCATTCACAGGCGATCTTCCTGCGCACTGAAATTGACCAGGCGCTCGATAAAGAACTCAAGATGCCCCTCCATGCTGCTCGGGGTGGGCCATTGCTGGGTTTTCTTCGCAATCTGCTTGAAGGCCAACGCGGATGGGCTGCGCGGAAAGGCCTCAACCACTGATTTCTGTTTTTGCACCGCTTTCTTTAAACAATCGTCGTAAGGGACACTGCCTATAAAGTCGAGCGTTACGTCGAGAAACTTCTGCGAAACCCTTGCCAGCTTGTTAAACAGTTCACGTCCCTGCTGAGTGTCATGCGCCTGGTTTGCCAACACGTGAAAACGCTCGACGCCGTAGTCACGATTCATGACCTTGACCATCGCGTAAGCATCGGTTATCGAAGCCGGTTCGTCGCAAACCACGACAATCACCTCGCGCGCCGCGCGCGTATAGCTGACAACACTGTCCGAAAGGCCGGCCGCGGTATCGATCAACAGGGTATCTACCGGTTCGGTCAAGTCGGAGAACGAGCGGATCACGCCGGCGTTCTGGGCGGGTGTGAGATCTGACATCGCCGCGATTCCGGAGGAAGCCGGAACAATCTTGATTCCGGCCGGCCCCTCGACGATGGTTTCCTCGAGCGAGCACTCGCCGTTAATGACATGGGAAAGATTGAGCCCCGGGTTTAAACCCAGCAGCACGTCGATATTGGCGAGGCCCATATCGGCGTCCATGATCATCACCTTCTCCCCACTTTGCGCCAGTGTCACTGCAAGGTTGACGGTGACATTACTCTTACCGACACCACCCTTGCCACTGGTCACCGCGATCACGCGCACCGGGTGCTGTTCTTTCATCTGTCTGATACCTTGAGCCTGATCCATTTTTAATCCTATGCCTGGTTCTTGTTTATGATGTGGTTGTAACGCATCGCCAACGCTTCCTGATCGAACTGTTCACCGTAGCGCTGCATCAGCGACACTGCCCTGCTGATCAAGCGGTGACTCTTGGCAGTTTCCAGATCCTCGGGCACCTTCTGGCCGGTACCGCAGTAAGCCAGAGCCAACTGGTGTCGGATCGAAGCCGTGATAATTCCACCAAGACTCGCTGCCTCATCCAGCTTGGTGACGAAAGCGCCCGCCAGTTTCACCTTGCTAAAGTTCAGAATCGTCTGGTTTAACGCCGCCAGCTGGGTGTTCGCCGACAGCACCAGGTAGGGTTTAATCTCGGAAGAATCCGTCTGCAGGCGTTGAAATTGCTCGCTCAGACGCAGATCGCGCTGGCTCATGCCTGCCGTGTCGATTAGAACGAGTTTCTTGTCACCGAGCATATCCAGTCTATCGCTTAGCTCTTCACTGTTTCCTGCCATCAGCAAAGGCACTTCCAGTAAACGCGCAAAATGCTGCAGCTGATCCTGGGCACCGATTCTGAATTGATCGGTGCTGATCATCGCCACCGACCGTTTGCCATGCAGGTGTGCAAAGCGCGCGGCAAGCTTGGCGATGGTTGTGGTCTTACCCACCCCGGTTGATCCGACCAAAGCAATACGACCACCTACGGCCAGAAGATCGTGGCGATAAACCGGGATGCAGTGCGCGATTATGCCGAGTAATTGCTGCCATACCTTGTGTGGGTCGCTACTATTCTGGCCCAGGTGTGACATCACGGTTTCACACACATCGGTTCCGAGCCCCATTTCTGTCATCAGGTTCAATAGCACCGTCCGTACCGGGTGTTTCTGGCTGAATCGGTCCCACTGCAGTACCGACAGTTGGCTCTCCATCAAGTCACGCAGGTTTTGCAGTTCACTCTTGACTTCGTCAATAACCGGTTTAGCCTCAGATTGCCTGGCAGTCGCAACCTGTGACTTGTTGGCTACCGGCTTGTTTGAAACCGGTGCCTTGGGTACCGACCTATCGACCACTTTCGATTTGTTCCTCGATTTGGCAACGGCGGCCTTGACGATAGCGTCATTGGCGCTCACAGCTGGTTTGGGCTTAATTCTGGCTACCGGTTTTTTGACGCTCACCGGTGCTTGCGCTGAATTAACGCCCCCTTTAGCGACAGGACCCAGCACGGGCTCTTTACGACCGTCGGCCAAAATCGATCCGATCCAGGCGTCGCTGGCGACATCGGTGCTCACGGCGGGGAGCGCCGCCTCGGTTCGTGGCGCCTGACGGGGTGCCGGTGCAATCGAGGCCATATTGGCAATCGCGACCTCGTCATAATCGATCGCCGAGAGTATCTCTACGCCCCCTGGCACTTTATTGTTTCCCAGGATCACCGCGTCGCCGCCCTGTTCCTGTTTGACCAGCTGCAATGCATCGCGCATGGTGGGCGCAAAGGTTCGCTTAATTCTCATTTCCAGACCTCACTTCGCTACCGACCAGCGTATCGGGGGCCCCGACGCTGGCGACAACCTTCAATTGTTTATCGTCCGGTACTTCGTCGTAACTCAATACGTGAAGTCCGGGAATCGCATGTCGAACCATGCGCGCCAGGAAAGCTCGCAGACTTTGCGATACCAGTAATACCGCCGGCTCACCCTTCGCCTGCTGGGTTTCTGCGGCCTGTTTTAACGAGCTATGTATCATTTGCGCCAATCCCGGTTCGAATGCCATGACGTTACCGTCCTGCCCCTGTACTGATTGAAGCAAAATCTGTTCCAACGAGGGGTGCAGGGTCATAACAGTAAGCTCTGACGCCATTCCAAAGATGCTCTGCACAATTTGCCGCCCCAGGCTGATGCGCACCAGGGCGCTGAGGGCGCCGGCATCTTGACTATTGCTGCCGTGCTCTGCCAATGTTTCGGCAATGCTGCGTAAATCACGGATCGGAATCTGTTCCTGCAACAGGTTTTGCAATACCTTGACGATCACGCTCAGTTCGAGTGGTTTTGGTGTCAATCCATCGACCAGCTTCGGTGAACTGCGTTTCAGCACCTCGAGCAATTCCTGGACTTCCTCGTGCCCGATCAGTTCGTGCGCATTGTCCTGCAGCAACTGGCTCAAATGCGTGGCGATGACCGTCGATACGTCGACCACGGTGTAACCGAGCGTTTGCGCATGATCACGCTGGGCGCGTTCAACCCAGTAGGCTTCGAGGCCAAAGGCTGGATCCTGGGTCGGGGTGCCGCTCAGTTCACCGTAGACGGTACCCGGATTGATCGCCATATCCTTCCCCGGCTGCACCTCGGCCTCGCCCATCGGCACCCCCAGCAGGCTGATGCGATAGCTATTCGGCGATAAATCGAGATTGTCTCGAATGTGTACCGGCTGGATCAGGAAACCGAGTTCCTGCGACAGTTTCTTGCGTACCCCCTTGATACGCGTCATCAGTTCGCCACCCTGGCGGGCATCCACCAGCGGAATCAGTCCATAACCGACCTCGAGCCCGATGATATCGACCGTTTGTACATCATCCCAGCTCAAGTCCCGCTGTTCAGGTCGCGGCTCGACTTCTTCGGGCTCGACCTCAACCAGTTCCGCCTGCTGCTGCCGGCGGTGCAACATGTAGGCGAGACCTGCTGCCATTAACGCAATAGTCAGAAAGGCTGCATTCGGCATGCCCGGTATCAGTCCCAGTATTGCCATGATCGCGGAGGAAACGATCAGTGCGCGCGGGTTGTCGAACATCTGGCTGAAAACCTGGCTCGACATCGCTTCCGAATTGGAGACACGGGTAACAATTATCGCGGTCGCGGTTGACAACACCAGTGACGGAATCTGCGCGACCAGGCCATCGCCGATGGTCAACAGGGTGTAATTTCTCACCGCTATCCCGGCCTCGAGATCATGTTGAAACACACCGATTGAAAGCCCACCGATAATATTGATGAACAGGATCAGGATTCCGGCAATCGCGTCGCCCCTGACGAACTTGCTGGCACCGTCCATGGAACCGTAGAAATCAGCTTCCTGGGATATTTCGCTACGACGGTGACGCGCTTCGTCCTGGGTACACAGGCCGGCATTCAGGTCGGCATCGATTGCCATCTGCTTACCGGGCATTGCATCCAGCGTGAATCGCGCGCTGACTTCCGAGACACGTCCGGCACCCTTGGTGACCACGACAAAGTTGATGATGACCAGGATCGCAAACACCACCAGGCCTACCGCGTAGTTGCCGCCAATAACGAAATCACCAAACGCTTCGATGACCTTGCCCGCGGCGGCGGTACCGGTATGTCCTTCGAGCAGGACGATACGGGTCGACGCAATGTTAAGCGCCAGGCGCAGCAGTGTGGCAATCAGCAGAATGGTTGGAAATACGGTGAAATCGAGTGGACGCAGCGCGTACACCGACACCAGCAACACCACCAGTGCGAATGTAATATTGAAGGTAAACAGCATGTCGAGCGCCATCGGTGGCAGCGGGATCACCACCATCGCCAGCATCATGATCACGATCAGGGGTGCCGCAAAACCCTGGGGATTGAACCCCCTGAGTTGCGCGCTGAAAGTCTGGCCAGCCATTATCGTTTTACCCCGCCAGCCAGGATGCTGTTAGCGCGGAGCGAAACCGTCAGTTTTAAATCCATTTATACTTCCTCGTCGATCGGCGTATGGGGATCGGGGCGCTGCGGCAATTCGGTTCCTTGTTCACGCGCGATGCGCAACTGGAACACGAACGCGAGAATCTGCGCGACTGCGAAGTAAAGATGCGCCGGAATTTGCTGGTCAATCTTGCAGTTGGCGTAAAGCGCGCGCGCCAGCGGCGGTGCTTCGAAAATCTCGATGCCGTGGAAAGCAGCAATTTCCCTGATCTTGAGTGCGACCAGGTTCCTACCCATGGCAAGCACGACCGGGGCCGCCATGTTGTCATGATCGTACTTCAGCGCGACCGAATAATGTGTCGGGTTGGTAATGATAACGTCCGCATCCGGCACCGCTTCCATCATGCGGCGTTGTGCCATCTCCTGCTGCACCTGGCGCACTTTCGACCTGACCTCGGGCTTACCCTCGGTATCTTTTAACTCATCGCGCACTTCCTGCAGCGTCATTTTCAGTTTCTGCGAATGGTCCCAGAGCTGGAACGGAACGTCGATTGCGGCAATCAGTACCAATGTTGAAGACACCACCAGGAAACTCAGACCCAACAGCCAGGCGCCGTTGAGCAGCGCCAGCGACAGCGACTGTGTCCCCAGGCCGATAAACTCCTCTGCCTTGCTCCATAAGAAGATGACCGCAACGCTCGACACCACCAGGAACTTGGCTACCGCCTTGATCAACTCCATCAGACCCTTGCTGGAAAACATGCGCTTGAAACCGGCAATCGGGCTGATACGTTCCGCCTTGAAAGCCATCGATTCGACGCTGAAAGACCAACCACCAATCGCCAACGGTGTGAAAATTGCGATCACCGTCATCAGGAACATGAATGGGCCGATCGCGGTCAACGCCTGTGCGGCTGCCATACCAAATTTTTCAAACACTGCCTGCTGCGAAAACACGTCAGCTCTCGAAATAGTGAATCCCTGCTGCATGAAAATCGTAATGTGTTCAATCATGTGTGAACCCATGAACAGCAGGCCGAGGGCCCCGAACACCATGATGGTCATGCTGTTGAGTTCTTTCGAGCGCGGTACCTGGCCCTTTTTCTTCGCATCACGAAGTTTCTTCGCCGTCGGCTGTTCCGTCTTTTCCTGACCGTTGTCGCTCTCTTGTGCCATATCCGCTCAGCCTCAGGGTGCGACCATCGATTGCGACAGCCGCATGGCCTGCAACATCATCTGGTTGAAACGTGGCAGGAAACCGGGAATCACCAGCAGCAGGATGATAAATCCCATGAACATGGTGACTGGGAAACCCACCGAAAATATGTTTAGCTGTGGTGCGGCACGAGTCATGACGCCCATCGACAACGTGATCACCAGCATCGAGATCAGCGCCGGAATTGCGACCCAGAGGGCACCGATAAACATTTGACTGCCCCAGGAGATCAGTGCCCAGAAATTGTCACGCCCGACGCCGGTCGGTGAGATCGGCAGGCTTTCAAAGCTGCTCACGACCAGCTGGATCAGCATCAGGTGGCCGCCCAGGGCGAGAAACAACAGCGTGCCGATAATGATAAAGAACTGCGAAATCATCGGCACGTTGACGCCATTGGTCGGGTCGACCATCGATGCGAAACCGAGGCCCATACTCATCGCGATGGCTTCGCCGGCCATCATCAAGGCACCAAATACCAGCTGCATCGTGAAACCCATCGACAGGCCGATCAGAATTTGCTGGGCGGAGACAAAAAGACCTTCGAGCGATAACGCTTCGACCTGTGGCATATCGGGCAGTAGCGGCAGCACCACCACGGACAGAACCATGGTGATGATAATCTTGACGCGGGTGGGCACCAGGCGCGTACCGATCACCGGCATTGCAATAAACATCGAACCAATACGCATCATCGGCCAGATCAGTGAGCCGACGAACGCGGTAGCCTGGGCGAAGCTGAAATCCATCGTCAAATCAACCAACCAGGCCCGGGATTCCGAGGTACAGGCGCCGGGTAAAGCTCAGCAGCAGGTTGAGCATCCAGGGTCCCGCGACCAGAATCGACAGCAGCAACACCATGAGCTTTGGGATAAAACTCAGCGTTTGTTCATTGATGGATGTGGCTGCCTGGAACATACCGATCAACAGGCCGATGGCAAGTGCCGAGAGCAGCATGGGCGCTGCGATCATTGCGATCACGTAAAGCGCTTGTTGTGACAGATCGATAATCGTATCTGGCGTCATCGTCAGGCTCCCAGCAGAAAACTCGAGGCCAGGGTGCCCATGATCAGGGCCCAGCCGTCCACCAGTACGAATAACATCAGTTTGAATGGCAGCGAGACGATCATCGGCGACAACATCATCATACCCATCGACATCAGCACGCTGGCGACAACCAGGTCGATAATGACGAAAGGAATGAAAATCAGGAATCCGATCTGAAACGCGGTCTTCAGTTCACTGGTAACGAAGGCTGGCATCAGTAGTGAAAAGGGTGTCTTGTCCGGGGATTCGATTTCGGTCACCCCGGCGATATCGGCAAACATGCGGATATCGGTTTCGCGCGTTTGTGCCAGCATAAAGGTCTTGAAGGGCTCGGTCGCGGCCATCATCGCATCCATCGCCGATAGCGAACCGGCCAGATATGGCTGCATTGCGACCTCGTAAACCTGGTCGAATACCGGCGACATCACGAACAATGTCAGGAACAGCGCGAGACCCAGGATAATCTGGTTCGAGGGTGTTTGTGCAGTGCCCAGAGCCTGGCGCAGAATCGAAAGCACAATAATGATGCGGGTAAACGATGTCATCATCAGCAGGATGGCGGGTAACAATGTCAGCATCGTCATCAGCGCCAGGATTTCGAGCGTCACCGTATAAGTCTGGCCGTCGCCATTGCCACCATCGATCGAAATGGCTGGAATACCGGCCGACTGTGCCTGTACCTCAGGCACCAGCAACATTAAAAAAAGAGCTAGCAGTAGCTTCACGTGGACTCCCCGTCGCCCATGGCCCGGTTCAGTTTTGCAGCGAAAGTCGACGTCGCCGGCTGTCCTTCCGGCGCTTCCAGTGGATGAGCCATGGTATGGAGTTTTTCGATACGGCCCGGCGTCAGGCCAACCAGTATCTGTTCTTCACCGATTTGCAGCAGCACGATTCGATCACGGGCGCCAATCGAAAGTCCCGCGATGATCCTGATCAACCCATTTTGTGACTGCTGGTTCAGATTGAATCGTTTAACCAGCCAGGCCAGTATCAGGATCGCCACAACGACCAGCAGCAGGCCACCTGTCAGTTTTAACAAGTACGGCGTTGACAGCGGTTCCAGTGGCGGCGCATCGAGTCGTGACTCTGCCAATGCCGCACTGGAAAGCAATCCGGTGAGTACAAACAACCAACGCATCAGCGGAGATTCTTGATCCGGTCTGACGGGCTGACCACGTCAGTCAGGCGAATGCCAAATTTCTCGTTGACGACCACGACCTCGCCATGTGCCACGAGGGTGCCGTTGACGAGTACATCCATCGGTTCGCCCGCGATTCGATCGAGTTCAACGATCGAACCCTGGTTCAACTGTAACAGGTTACGAATGCTGAGCTGGGTGCGCCCGATTTCCATCCCCACGGTAACCGGAATATCGAGGATGACGTCGAGCTTGACGTCACCTGATTCCGGATTCACGTTACTATTCAGATGCTTTGCCGCAACCTGCTGAAATTCGTCACCCTCCTTCGGTTGGGCAGTACCACTGTCGGCACTGGCCTCCTCCGTCGCGGTTTCCAATTCCTCGGCCAATCCGTCCTGGTCTACGGCCTGTTCTGTTTCGTTGCTCATATTAGTCTCCTGCAGACTATTCCTGGTGCGTAATTGCGTTTTTAATGTCTTCGTTATCCGGATCGTAAATTTCGATAACGTCTTCCACCTTGATGGCTGCATTACCCTGGTGTTCACCAAACTGCCCACGGATAACCGGCATGTCTTCGGCCAGTAACAACACCTGCTCAGGCATATCGATCGGGATAATGTCGCCGGCCCTGAAGTTAATCAGGTCAGAAAGCGGCACCTGTTTTTCGATAAACAGGGCCTGCATATTGATTTTGGCGTGCATCAATTCCTCCTTCAGAAGAATCGCCCAACGTTCGTCGATTTCACCATGATCGCTCTGCACGCCGGTATCGAGCAAGTTGCGGATAGGTTCAATCATCGAATAGGGGTAAACGATCTGAATATCGCCGCCACCACCTTCGAGTTCAACATGAAAAGTGGAAACCACGATGACTTCGGTGGGACTGACGATGGTCGCCATCTGCGGATTCACTTCGTGATTGTGATAATTGAAATTAACGGACATGACCGGCTCCCAGGCCTTCACCAGGTCCCGAAAGCTGATATGTACAACCTTTTCGATAACCCTGAGTTCGGTACTGGTAAATTCGCGCGGCTCGATCTTTGTCTCGATGGTGCCGTCGCCACCAAAAAAGTTGTCGACCAGAATAAAGACCAGCTCGGGATTAAGTACGATCAGGCCGGTGCCACGCAACGGCAACATTTTGATCATGCTGAGGCTGGTCGGCTGGTGCAAGGTCTGGATGTATTCGTTGAACTTGACCATCTCGATACCGGTTACCGATATTTCCGGAGACTTGCGCAACATGTCGAAAAAGCTGATGCGAAAGTAACGCGCGAAACGTTCGTTGATCATTTCGAGGGTCGGCAATCGGCCCCGAACGATACGTTCCTGGTTATTGAAATCGAAAGGATGGGCTTCACCGTCAAAACTGGCTTCATCGGGTGAGGTATCAATGACACCGTCATCAACACCACCGAGCAGGGCATCAACTTCGTCCTGACTGAGAATGTCGTTACTCAAGGTAATTTACCTACTGCATGACAAAGCTGGTGAAAAAGACATTGTCGACTTCACCACCCGAACCGTGCTTGTTAATGACAGTCTGTACCGTTTCCAGTGCCGATTTTTGCAGGCGCTCCTTGCCTTCCGGGGCCCGCAGTTCGGCCGATTTCTGTTTTCCGAATAAAACGACCAGGTTGTTGCGAATCAGGGGCCTGTGCTTTTCCAGTTCTTCGGCAACGTCGTCGTCGAAGGTCAGTACCTGCATCGAAATCTGCAGAAATCCAACCGGATCCTCAGGCGCAAGGTTTACCGTAAAGGCGGGCTTCAGGTCGATGTAGCTGGCATCGCCCCGGGAAACCTCTACTTCTTCCTCAACCTCGGCCTCGGCACTATCACCGCCCCCGACAATCAATAACGTGCCACCGACCGATCCGCCGATCAGCAAAACCACGCCCAGAATGATGAAAATCAGTGTTTTTTTGCTGCCGCCAGTCGTTTCGGCTTCGCCCTGTTGCTCTTCTTCCGCCATTTTGAGTTCCTGCCTGTTAACAGATATCTAAGCTTGAGCAATTCCTGTGCCAACTAATTTTGTTTAGGGTTTTCAATAAGTTAAAGGAATGGAATTTGAGATAGACAGTTTTTTGACAGTGTTTTCCGGTACAGAGACAATAACTTGTCGGCAGTTTGGCCATGGTTTGTCGAAAAGCCCGGGACAGGCCCGTAAATGTGACGCTTCAGGGCGTCATCCGGGCATGGGCACAGCACTTATCCGGGGCCCTGGAACGATGCCAGGATTTAAAATTTTCTGCTGAACGGGGATGACCCTGAAACTAAAAAAATTGCGGCGCGCACGCCGCAATAAGGGGGTAATCAGGCGAAGGTGTCGACAATGCCCTCGCCAATGAAATAACTGGCCTGATCTCGCTCCCTCTGCTCGAGAGCCTGTTCCTGCTGGGATTCATCCTGCTGCTCGGCCTCCGCATTGAAAGTCGAATTTGAACGCTGCTGCTGGTCATGACGCTGCGAAACATCGACGTTCACGTTCTGATAGCCACTTTCCTGTAGAAAATCACGCAGTCGAACCGAGGCGGTTTCGATCAGCTCGCGAGTGTGTGCATGCTGTGTCAGAAAGCTTACCGTGGTTGCATCGTCAGCGATCTTTACGTGAACATCGAGCTTACCCAGGAATGGTGGATCGAGTCGAATCGTTGCCGTATTCTGCTTCTGGTTAATCATCCAGTTGACACGTTCACTTAACCCGTTGCTCCATTCGGTCGCATCTGCGTTGCGCGGTAGTGTCAATGTCTCGAGATGGGGCGGTAAGGCGCTCGACTGGGTGCCCGGTGTCAGCACATGGGGTAACACCGAAACCGACTGGAGCGCGCTCGCAGACGGGGTGATCGTTGACTGCTGCAGGTTTGCGGACTGCTGTGCCATGATATCGGGATTACGATATTCAGCGCTGCCCGGCATATCACGCGCAGTCGCGGGGCCAGGGAGCGGAATTTTCTCTCCGGCCATCAAGGTCCTGTCCAACGCCTTTTCCCGCGCAGGAACCGATTCCATGGTTAGGTTTTCCCGGAGTCCTTTTAACACGCGTTGAGTATCGTCGAGTTGATCTTCACCGACCATTGCGAGCACCGATGCCGAAGGTTGCGGTGCCGCTCCCAACGATCGTTCAGATTGAGGTAAAGCCACCGCAGTTCTGAAGTCGACATTACGCATCACTTCAGCCGCGCCAGGTTGCCTGGTTTCGGGAACGGGTTTTACCTCCGCCAATAAATCTCTCGCGATGAACTGACTGGACTCAGGATCAACAGGCCTGGGTATCGAGATAGCCTGTGCCGATTCGCGTGTGAGCGCGGATTTATTCATCACCGACACGAAATCCGCAGCAGGGGATATTGTCTCCGATGCCGCGTTAATAGCCGCGGAAAGCGTCTCTAGCTTGCCTGACTGCGGGGCTGCTGCCGACAAAGCGACTTGTGGCTTGAGTTCGGAGGGAGCGCCTTTAAGCGTATCGGAAACACCGGCGGCGGGGGCGGTCATATTTTTGGACATGCCTCGCTGCGCTATATCAAGCGCGGCATTAACCGGCAAACTCTTTCCGCCAGCTGGCAATGTTTCTCCCGTCTTACCGTCTACCAGCGCATTCGTTACCGCTTCTGAGCCGAGTTTTAACACCGGCAATCCAACGCGCTCAATAAGCTCTGTCGCTGCCTTGACAGCCAGATTGGTATTGATGGGAGTCGAGGTCGGATCTGGCAGTAAGTTTTCGTCACTGCTGCTACCGGGCGACAGCTCCGGGATTGATCTGGAGGCATCCGAAAGAGTTGGAATCTTATCTAAAAAGTCTTTAATATCAATATCTTGGGTTTCTTTACCAGGCGCCACGGGAAACTGCTGAGAAAACAATCCGGCAAAGCTGTCCGCGTCAGCCTGCGGGGCCAGGGGTAATTCCTGCTGGTCCAGCGTGAGCGAGCTTATGTCGGTCAGCAATATATTCATCTAGTCATCCAGTCCATGTATTGATCGGAGCGCTTGTCGAGCCATTGCAGGAACTGAATGCATCATGCGTGCCAGTTTTTGTTAAATCGAGCTAGCGACGGTTGAATTTGCGTTGCGCGAATTCGTCGAGCGCCTTCTGCTCTTTACGCGCCTGCTCTGCAGACTCCTGCTGTTGCAGCTTTTCGACTACCTTGTGCATCTTCTTGGAATCGACGCGCATGACATTCCAGATTTCGCGCTTTTGTTCCAGTTCCTGGCGACGCAATGCGACCACTTCGATCTGGCGTTCAATAGTCTGATCGAGTTGCTGCATAAACCGGTTGAACTCCTGCAGTTCGTGCGGGGTGAAGACACCAATGTCATACTTTTTCTTTTGCAGGTATTCAAGCTTGTAGTCCTGCAGCTGGGCCTGTCGGGCTATCTCCGTGTCGAGCAGGTTCTGGCTCACGGCAACTTCCTGCAGGGCCCGCTGTTCCTTCTTATCGGTATGCTTAACCACCGGGTGCAAACGTTGGGCGCGAGTCATCGTTTACCCAACCTCTGCCCTGCTCAACTGCCGCTCCACCAGGGCATCAACTGCCTGCGGCTGGTTTTCATCTCCAGACTTGCTCAATACTTCGGCCAGCTCGGTGCGGCTGCTTTCAAAACTCACTGAATGATTCATATTCTGGGTAATGAAGTCGATCAGGTCAGGTTGCATTCGGATCGCGCGATCGATTGCCGGATCAGATCCCTGCTGGTAAGCCCCAACGTTTATCAAGTCACGATTTTGCTGGTAGAGACTGTAAATACCCTTGAAATTCTGCGTCAAGCCCATGTGCTCGGGGGTTGTGATCTGGGGTGTCAATCGACTAATCGAGGATTCGATATCGATCGCAGGATAGATACCTGTTTCCGCCAAAGCACGAGACAGTACAATATGCCCGTCAAGTATGGCGCGGGCCGCATCCGCGATCGGATCGGCGTGATCGTCACCCTCGACGAGGATCGTGTAAAACGCCGTAATCGAACCCGAATTCTGCGCACCGTTCCCGGCCCTTTCGACCAGCTGGGGGAGGCGGGCGAAGACCGATGGTGGGTAACCCTTGGTTGCCGGCGGCTCACCAATGGCAAGGGCAATTTCACGTTGCGCCTGCGCAAATCGGGTGAGCGAATCCATCAGCAGGAGCACATTTTTCCCCTGGTCACGAAAGTACTCAGCAATACTGGTTGCCTGCATCGCACCGTGGATTCGCATTAGCGGCGACGAGTCAGCCGGCGCGGCCACGACGACGGCCTTGCGCAAACCCTGCTGGCCCAGGATTTCCTGCACAAACTCCTTCACTTCTCGTCCGCGTTCACCGATCAACCCGACCACCACGATATCGGCCTCGGTATAGCGGGTCATCATTCCGAGTAAAACCGATTTTCCGACACCGCTGCCGGCAAATAATCCCATGCGTTGACCCCGGCCGATCGGAAATAGCGCGTTTATTGCACGTACACCAACGTCAAGTTCTTCATGGATCGGTGTACGCATCAACGGATTGATTTCCTTGCCCTGCAGCGGATATTTCTGGTGAGCACGCAGCGGTCCCTTGTCATCGAGTGGCCTGCCACGTCCGTCGATTACGCGGCCCAGTAATTCCGGGCCGGTGAGGACGTCGGATCCCTGTCGCATCGGGATCACCCGGGCATTCGGTACCAGTCCACGAACTTCCGCGGTCGGCATCAGGTATAGACTGTCGCCGGAGAATCCGACCACCTCGGTCTCCACTCTGTCACCACTTGAATTGACCACATCACAACGCGCCCCGGTCGGCGCCTGGCAGCCAATCGCTTCGAGCGTCAACCCTACCATACGTGTCAGCACGCCTTCGACAACTGGACTACCCACATGCCTGGATTCGCTCGCAGTTCGTTGCAGTGACTTCATCCAGCCCGAGGTTGCCTTCTGGATCAGCGGGTGCGGCATTAATCCTGCTCCCTTTCACCACCCAGAACCGAAGCAGCAAGCGCGGAAAGTCGATTTTCGAGGGTCGCATTAATTGCCGATGGCGCAGCATTAATCTCGAATCCACCACGCGTTATCATCGGATCTTCAACCAGTTTCCAGTTATGTTCCTCGTCACTGGTTTCGATCGACAATGCACTGCGAACAAGGTTGGCGTCCTCGGGATGCAATACGATCGAAATATTACGCTGATTGCCGGGTAGCAGCCGCACCGAGTCTCGAATCAAACCGATAATTTCACCTGGCTCCAACTTCAGTTCGCGCCGCACCAGTTGCTGCGCCAGGGTTACCGCCAGTTGGGTTAACTGGTGCTCGATATCCTCGTTCAACGCCTGCAGGGGATGTTCAAAAAAATCAATCAACTGCAATAACTGCTGCTGCAGCTCATGGGTTTCCTGTCGGGCGCGCACCAGCCCCTGCTGGTAGCCCTCTTCCTCGGCCTGCGCCATCCATTGATCGAGGTCTTCGGCCGTGGGAATGGAAGCTTCATTTTGTTCACGATGACGAACCACGCGACTAGGATCGGCATCCATTACCGGCACGCGCCATTTTTCGACTTCTTTGTCAGTCATCATTCCGGGTTTACCTGTTTCGTTATTTTTATTGGTCCAGCGCCAGCAACTGCCCGCCTAGACCATTTCCTCGCCACCACCCGAGAGCACGATCTCCCCGGATTCCTCTAGCTTGCGGGCGACGTCAAGAATTTCCTTTTGTGCCGCTTCGACTTCGCTGAGCTTGACCGGTCCCTTCGCTTCCATGTCTTCCAGCAGCATTTCCGATGCACGCGAAGACATGTTTTTCAGGAACTTCTGCCGCATCTCGTCATCGACTCCTTTCAGTGCGAGTGACAGCAGATCGGTTGATACTTCTCGCATCATGGTCTGAATGCCGCGATCATCAACATCGCGTAGGTTCTCGAATACAAACATCATGTCGTCAATCCTGGTGGCGAGCTCTTCGTTTTCGGCACGTACCTGTTCCATGATCGTATTTTCAATCGAGGTATCGATGGAATTGAGAATATCGGCAGCGGTTCGCTCGCCACCGACCATCGACGACTTTACGTTTTCGTTGTCGCTGAAGTAACGCTCCATAATTGAATCGAGCTCCTTGATCGCGGCCGGCTGCACGCCTTCGAGGGTCGCGATACGCATCAGTATTCCGGCACGCATGCTTTCCGGTAAATGGGTGAGTACCCAGGCGGCATTATCGGATTCGAGATACGACAGCACGATGGCAATAATCTGCGGATGTTCAAGCCGGATTATTTCGGCGATGGCCTTGGGATCCATCCACTTCATCGACTCCAGGCCATTGCTGCCACTACCCATCAGGATTCGATCGATAACGCTGCCCGCCTTGTCACCCAGGGCCTTTTGCAGCATACCGCGAATATAGGAATCGTTACCGATACCAAGCGCAGTCTGAGATTCGAGCACATCGAAAAAGTCATCGATGACATACTCAACCGTCGGGCGCGATACATCATTCATGGTGGCCATGGTTGATCCCACCACCTGGACCTCCTTGGGGCTCATATGCTGGAGAATCTCGGCCGCGATGTCCTCGCCCAGGGTCAGCAGCAATACCCCGGCCTTTTCCGGGCCCTTGACCGAGGTCAAACTCTTATCCGACTGTTCGTCAGCCACTATTGGTCACCTACCCAGTGTTTCATTACGTTGGCAACCCGCGCGGGATCATCCATGACCATCGAGCGTGCCATATCGACCTTTTGCTCGTAGGTCGCATCTTTACGCCTTACCATCGCAGCCGGATTATTGGGGTCCTCGGCCAGGTTGGGAATGCCAAAGTTTTGTGCTCCCGCCTGTTGTCCAGGCATTGCATATTGCATCGGCGTTGGTGTTCCCAGCGTCTGCACGCCCGACGAGTCCGAGCCACTTGAGCCAGCCGAGTTTTCGGCATCGGTGTTTTTCAGTGACAGCGATCGGAGGGCAGGGCGCACCAAAATAAAGTAAACGATGATCAAACCAAGCGCGCCCAGGACCTGCTTGATCAGGTTAATGATCCAGGCTTCATTCAGCAGGCTGCGCCAGGCGGGTATCGGCTCAACGACCAGTTCCTCGACTTCCAGAAAGGATGCATTGATGACACTGACCGAATCTCCCCGATTTTCATCGAAGCCAATCGTTTCCTTGACCAGGTTAGTGAAACGCGAGATCTCTTCGTCACTGTAAGGTGTCCTGGAGACGCTGCCGTCGTCCGCGGTCACCTGCTTGTCATCGATAATGACTGCTACCGAAAGTCTCTGCACGCTGCCAACCGGGTTACTGGTGTGGCTGATAACGCGATCAACCTCGTAATTACGCGTCGCCGAACGATTTTGATTGGTCGGAACCCGCTCGGTGACAGCGCCCTCGGTTGCAGTTTGCGCGCCCGTTTCCGTTGCGATCGTGCCGGCGGCGGGGGGTTGATTGCTAAGCGCACCGGGGATACCCAGGGCCTGGCTGAAACTCTGATTCTCTTCTTCGTTAATTTGCTCGCTGCGAATCACGCTGCGCTCCGGATCGTAGGTCTCGCGAGTTGATTCTACCGCGGAAAAATCGAGCTGTGCGGCCACCTGCGCGTTGACCCTGCCTTCACCGACTATCGGTTGCAGCAGGTTGATAATGCGATCAGCAAAATTGTTTTCCAGCTTGCTGGTGTACTCGAATTGCCTGGTTGTCAACGAGATTCCTTCATCTTTTTCACTGGTCAAAAGGCGACCAAACTGATCGACAACCTTGACCTCGGTGCTTTCGAGCATTGGAATACTCGAAGCGATCATTTGCACAATGGCTTCCACCTGCCCCGGATTCAGCACCCGGCCGGGATGCAGCTTGACCACGACTGAGGCACTTGGCATGGTGCGGTTGCGAATAAAAATCGATTGTTCTGGAATGGCGAGATGCACACGCGCCTTATCGACCGCCCGGATCGACTCAACCGAGCGCACCAGTTCTGCCTCGACGGCATGATTGTAACGTGCGGTTTCAATAAACTGGCTGGTGCCGAGACCCTGATCCTGCTCCAGCATTTCGAGACCCTTGGCGGTGCCGTCAGCCAGGCCCTGCGAAGCGAGCAACAGACGCGCCTCGGACAACTTGGTCTGGTCGACCAACAAGGTACCCGTGTTGGCATCCAGCTTGAATTCAATATTGCGCGACATCAGGGTGTCCGCAACCTGTGCCGCATCCTTGCTGGACATGTTGGAGTACAGCGGCGAGTAATTCGGTTCCGCGGTCCACAATACGACGACCATGCCGACGGCAATTGCCGCGGCAAGCCCGACGAGCTTGCTGATATGGCGCACCGCACGTGACTGCGCGACGGCATCGATCGGATTAATCTGTCGCGGCGCTACTGCCACTATCCCCTGCCCGTCCGGGCCGGGTAGTACCTGCTGATTTGCGCTTGCCTCTGCCATGGTTTACACCGACATGTTCATAACATCCTGATATGCGCTCAGGAGTTTGTTGCGGACCTGGGTCAGGGCTTCGAAAGAAATTCGCGATTTCTGTACCGCGATCATGACCGCGGATATATCGACATCTTCACCCAGTTCGAAGGCCTTTGTCAGGCTGGACGCCTGCATTTGCGTCTCATTTACCTTGCCGATTGCCTGCTGCATCAGGTCGGCAAAACTCTCGCTCTGCTCGGGCTTAAGCTCGGGTTGCAGCCCCTGGCCTTTGGCCAGGGACTCGAGAGCCTGCATTTGACTGAGTAAGTGGTTTTGAGTCTTGTTGATCATAAATTTCCCTACTGGTCGATTTATTGACGGATTGAGTCCCGACCCATGGATCAGGTGCAAAACTGTTAATTTTTTGACGTATCGTCGGTTTAACCCACCCTTTTCGGGTCCCTGGGGGATAGTCAGCAACAATCGCGCCAACTTCCCCTGGTCCAATCCTAATTCTGGTTGAACCGCATTGCTGCCACCGACTCCTTGTATGTTGAGCCATTCCGGGGGAAAGTCTGCAAAAGTGTCGCGAGGCAGGACGCCGAGCACCAAGCTGTTCCCTGGATGGACCAACCGGCGCACGCGCCGGTTGGGAGCGTCTTTTGCGGGCTTTCCCCCGGGGTGGCAGGGGAGATACCATTGCGATGATCATGCCTTTGGTATTAGTCCGGAAGCGCTGCGCCGGCATCGCGCAACTTGGCGAGCTTGTAACGCAAGGTGCGTGGACTGATACCGAGTTTTTCCGCCGTCTTCTTGCGGCTGCCCCTGAAATTACGCAGCGTTTCAAGAATGACCTCGGTTTCCCGGTCGCGCAGATCCGAATGGAGTTTACCGTTATCCTCGAGCAATGGATCGAGTGGAGCCTGCTCGATACCACTCTCAAGCATGATGTCCTGCGGCAGGATTTCCCTGCCCTGCTTCAGGATCAGCGCACGCTGAATCACGTTGTCGAGCTCGCGCACATTGCCGGGCCAGCTGTGTTGGCATAAGGTTTCGCAGGCAGCGTCGGAAAGCTGGATCGATTCTCCCGCTGCCCGACTGTACTGGGCCAGAATCTTGCGCGCGATGGGGACAATGTCGTCGGGTCGTTCGCGCAGGGCAGGGATCGTAATCGGAAACACATTAAGCCGATAAAACAAATCCTCGCGGAAGCGCTTTTCGCGCACCTCGTGGCGTAAGTCCCGATTGGTGGTAGCGATGATACGCACGTCAAGTTCTATTACCTGGGTGCTACCGAGCCGCTCTACCTCCCGCTCCTGCAGCACACGCAGGATTTTTGCCTGCAACCCGAGGTCCATCTCGGTAATTTCATCCAGCAGCAGGGTGCCGCCATGGGCCTGTTCGAACTTGCCGACGGTCGCCTTGTGCGCACCGGTAAAAGCGCCTTTTTCATATCCAAACAGGACCGCTTCCAGCATATTCTCGGGAATTGCGGCACAGTTAATCGCCACGAACGGCTGCTTCGAGCGGGCCGATTGCTGATGAATAAACCTCGAATAGATTTCCTTGCCGACACCGCTCTCCCCGGTGAACAGAACCGACGCAGTGGTTTTCGCGACACGACCGGCGAGGACTAGAGATTCCTGGCTGGCCATGTCCACGGCGACAAGATCCTGATCTGCTGACACCGGATCCTGGATCTGCTTGCGCACCGTGCTTACCAGGCTTGAGACTTCAAACGGTTTGACCAGGTAATCGACTGCCCCGGCCTGAATCGCATCCACCGCCTGCGGAATCGATCCGTAGGCTGTCATTAAAATAACCGGCACATCGATCTGATTGCTGCGAATCGAAGACAAAAGTTCGTAGCCATTGCCCGGGCTCATCTGCACGTCACTGAGTACGAGTGACGCCGAGTTGCTGGCCAGGAACTGTTCGGCGGCACGACCATTTTCAACCTCGTGAAAGCTGATTTCATTAAGCTGCAGCGTGTCGCAAATAGCCTCGCGCAGATCAGCATCATCTTCTACTACCAGTACATCAACCATGGTTTGGCTCCTTTTTTATCATTTACTTGCTAGTGCTGACTTGAGTTTTCATTGCCTGCCTGCAGGGCAGGAAAATACGAAAGCGACAACCGCGCCCGGGTCTCGAAAAGACGGCGATACGGCCCTGGTGTGATTCGATAACCGCCTTGACTACCGCTAGTCCGAGACCGGTACCATCGGTCTTGGTGCTGAAAAAAGGATCAAAGATATGGGTGCGGGTGTCGCGATCCATACCGCAGCCATTGTCCTTTAGCGAAATCGACAGCAGTCCATGCAGCGTCGTGCCTACCCTGATTTCAATCCGGGGGTCCTGGGTACAGGCTTGCAGTGCATTCATGCACAAGTTGGCGATTGCGCCCAGCAGCGCATCCTTGTTGCCCTGCAGTTCAACGGTGCACTCATGTCCATGCAGCTGCAGCAGCGCACCGCGTTGCTGTAGCTGTGGCATGAGCTGGTCGTTGAGCTCGGTAAACAACTCCGTTACCGAGAAACGTGTCGTCACGAACTGGCCGCCATGGGCGAAAACCAGCATGTCATTGATGAGCTTTTCGATATGCCGGCTGCGTGCCAATGCCTTTTTGCAAAAGCTTTGCACGGTCTCGGTGTCGAGGACAGTATCGACGCATTGCGACAGGTACAACATGGTCGAGGCTAGCGGAGTTCTGATCTGGTGTGCAAGACTCGCCATCATCTTGCCCATGGTTACCAGGTGCAGATTCTGTTGAGCCGTACGCTGCAACTCGCGGGTCTGTGTGACATCGCTGAGTAACAGCACCTGTCCCGGCGCGTAGCCGAGCGGACGCGTCGAGATACTGAACTGCCTGCCGTCGGCGGTTTTCAGTTCACCCTGGTCAAGCTCAGGCAAAAATACGCGCGTCACGATGTCCCGCCAGGGCTCCTGGTCCAGCGGTGTGCCCAGCAGCAGACGGGCACTCTCGTTGGCTTCGACGACATGTCCCTGCCGGTCGAGTACTACGACTCCGCCGGGGATCGCATCCAGCAACTGAGCATTGGCGGCAGGTCTGGTCGGCACATCATCCGCTTTGAGGCGACCGACATGCTGGTTGATTTGTTCGACGCTCGCACTCAGGCTCGCCGACAGTCGATTAAACTGCTCAAACGCGCCCTTAAGGCTGTGCGTTGCTGGCGCTTTAAATTCTAGCTTTTGATTTTCCACCCCGAACAGGGTGCACAAGACAAACCAATTGTAATAAATCTAATAATATCAGAAAGTTATAAATTACGATTATTCTGGACGACAGAAAAATGACGCTATTCGGTGCGTTCTATTTCGTATTTGCGCATTTTTTCGACGAGGGTTGTGCGCCGCATTTTGAGCATGGTCGCTGCCCGCGCAACCACGTTATTGGTCTTTGACAAGGCTTGCTCGATCAATGTTATCTCGATATCCGTCAGGTATTTTTTCATATCGATGCCGTCTGCAGGCAACTCGCTCAGGTCGGGCTCTGCCATCGCCAGCCTGGTTTCGTCCCCGCTAGATTCGAAAACTTCGAGCGCTCCCTCGCTCTGGTATTTTACGGGTAGATCTTTTGAATCCACGACACCGTGCGGAAACAGGATCGCAAGGCGTTCGATCAGGTTGGCGAGTTCACGCACATTTCCCGGCCAGGCATACTGTTGCAACATGGATATCGCTTTTTTGCTCAGTCGGACAGAACCGCGATTTTCACGTTCAATTCGAGCAATCATTTCGTGAATCAATAGCGGGATATCGGACTGCCGTTCGCGCAGCGGCGGTACCTCGATCGGAAAAACATTGAGTCGATAAAACAGGTCTTCCCGGAATTTGCCCTCGGCAATTAACTCTTCGAGACGACGATGGGTTGCGGCAATAACCCGCACATCGGATCTTATCGACTTGTTGCTGCCAACCTTTTCATAGCTGCGCTCCTGCAGTACACGCAGTAACTTGACCTGCATCGGCAAAGGCATATCCCCGATTTCATCGAGAAACAGTACACCCCCCTCGGCAAGTTCGAAGCGACCCTGGCGCGCACTGATGGCACCGGTAAATGCGCCCTTTTCATGGCCAAACAGTTCGCTTTCAAGCAAATCTGCCGGGATTGCGCCGCAGTTGATTGGTACGAACGGTTTCTTGCTGCGTGAAGACTGTGCGTGGACATTACGCGCGATGACTTCCTTGCCGGTACCCGAATCTCCGAGAATCAAGACCGACGCATTGGTGTCGGATACCTGGTCGATCATTAAATTAATGCGCTCAATTGAGCTGCTGTTGCCTATTAGCGGCTGGCATTCGCGATTCTGCATGCGGCGTTCGCGCTTATTGTGCTTACGCGCCTGGTCGAGGACCTGGGATAGAGAATAGTAATCAGACTGGAAACAGAGTCCGGAAACAAAGGGTAGTTCTACCACGATTTCAAGCGCACTCGATTCGGACTTGTCTGCCAGTAAGATTACCGGATACTGACACTTGTCTTCCTTGTTGCGCTCGAGAAAAAACTTTGAAATATCGTCGCCGCCGATACTGAATATTGCGAGATATTCAAATAATTCTCGACGCGGGATATCGGGGAGTTGTTCGGGCGTGATAAGCCTCGCTTCCACTTTGATGAAGCCGAGTACCGCAAGGAAAGAATGTCCACGTGTATGGTTGGAATCGACAACAAGCACCTCGTTGCTGTCCTGACCTCCACTATGGTCCTTCATTTGTGTTACCCCGATTCTAGAAAAAACATCAGCCAGTTTTTTGACGACGCTGAAATTTAGTGTTGATTTTAGACCAGAATGACAATATACCGGCGCAAAAAATCGTAGTTTCTAGATTAATAATTTCAATTGGTAATGGATTGAATTATTTGGGGTACGAGTCATTACTGAGGTAGGCACGAGACGCTTTGGATGCGTTTCGAATACGTTTCTGCTGCAGAATAACGGCCTCTTTGAACAGGTTCAGCTTGTCGACAACCTGTTGATTCAGGCTTTGCAGGTGTTGTGCCCTGATCACGTCGACCTGTGCAATTGAATCCGCAAATGCCTGTTCTATAAGAATTTTTCGCTTCTTCTCGAGTTCATCGACGCGCTCGAATTCGCCATCTTCGAGTATCTCGAGAATTTCGTCCGTCAGCGCAATCGCTGCGCCCAGGGCTTTCTGCTGGTTCATTTTCTGTACCAATTGCTTAGGCACCGGTTTCCCTGGCCTGCTCGGGTATTTGCTCCCAGGCGGACTTGATTGTCAGCAAAAGATCGCTTATTTCATTGAGCCTGGCTATATCGTCGCTGACGTTGGCCTCGGTTAACGCGATAATCATGTACTGATAAAGATCTGACAGGTTCTGTGACAGCTCCCCTTCCTGCGAGTGGTCGAGGCACCCTTCAAGCCCGCCAATGATCGAAATCGCCTTGCCGATAAACTCGCCTTTTTGCGCGGTATCCTTGTGTTTTACGGCACCTTTGGCCTGCGCTATGCGCTCCAGAGCACCGTTCATCAGGCGCAGAATCAGCTCGTGGGGATCCGCATAAGTGATCGAGCTATTGTCTGCGGACTGGTATTGGTTAACGGCTTTAATTGCAACATTTGTCATTATATTTCTGGCTCCATGGCTTGTAACTATTAAGGGTTATCGTCTCTAACCCCATTTTCTTTAATTAAGAATCTCTATCAGTCGTTATTGTTGATCGAATTCGGCTTCGGCAGGTTCGCGAGCTGTTGTGTCAGGAAGTTGCTGGTCTGGTTGAACTGCGCAATCAGGGCGTCGAGTGCTGAAAACTGCCGTATCAGACGCGCTTCTAGCGCCAGTATCCTGTCCTCAAGCCTGATTCGATCATCTTCGATGTCTTCCAGGCTTTCGTTCAAGCCGGCTTCGCGACCGGCAATCGTGCCATCTGCCTTGAGAAAATTCTCCAGCAGGTCATCGAGCTTGCCTGCCAACCCCTTGGTCAGGGAAACGGTGCCACGATTGCCAAAACCACCTGTCAGAATTTCAACGGAGAGCCCCTTGCTCGGGCCGGAATCGCTGGTCACGATTTGTCCATTTACGGTTGCGCTTGCACCGTCTATCGTCGCCGCAATGCCGGTGTCGGTACCATCAACTCCAGTAGCTACCGCAAGTCCAAAGTCCGCGAAAGTGTTGGGGTCGACGTTGGTGATTTCGACCGTCGATGACGGTCCACTGCTGTCCGAGGTGATCACGTAGCGATCGTCAGTCGCGTCATAGGTTACCGTAACCGAGATGCCACCCGACAACCTGCTGTTAATCCTGTTCTGCATCATGGTTGCGAACGCGGCCTCGTCAGCATAGGTACCACCGCTCAAATTGAAGTTTCCGGTGTCGTCCCCATCAACCGTCAATCTGATTCGATTGTTGCCACCATTGACCGTCAGGCTGTTGACCGGGCCGGCCCCGATTAAATACCCCTGGGTAAACACCTGGGTCAGGTTGATCGCATAGTCCCCCGGCTGGGTATCCGACGTCGACGACACGTAACCGATACCGGGATCCGTCGTCTTTCCCTGCAGCGTAAACAGCGCCTCCACCTCGGCACCATAATCCAGCAGCGCATCCTTCAGCTTGGTCGAATCGACGTCCAGCGTACCGCCGGAGTTGGTGGTAATTCCGATGTCAACCAGTGATTTGATGTTACCCTCCAGCCCGGAAATACTGCCGAACAGGATACTGCGAATCTGGCTACTGATGCCACGTACGGTAAAATCACCAATCAGGGCGCTGCCGGTAGCGGTCTCGGCATCGTAGGCGGTGAGCTCCTTTATATTTTTTGCCAACTCATTGTAGGCCTCTACGAACGCGTTTATCGAAGCGGTTACTTCGGCCCTATCCTCATTGATATCGATAGTGACAATATTGCCGACATCCGCTTTCAGCAAGTCGAGCGTGACGCCATTAATCGCGCCGGTTATCGAATTTGTCTCACGGGTAATATCAAGACCATTGATCGTCAGCGTCGCATCCTGGGCAGCGACGGTTTGCGACAGGCTTACCTGGGCCGAGGCATTGAACGCCAGTTGCGACAATCCCAGATCATCGTTGTCGTTGCCGTCACCATCGCCAGTCACGGTCAGCTCCATGCTATTGGCAGCACCGGTATTTTCAGAGGTGAGTACCAGGCGGTAGCCATTAACTCCATCGTCAATAATCGACGCCTGTACACCCAAATCATTGTCGTTAATGTAATCTCTCAGTCCGCTAACGGTGTCATTGCCATTGGTAGCATTGACCTCGATAACCTGGGCTGGTTTGCTCAGGTCCGGGGTAAAGGAATAAGGCCCCGTGGTGGTGGTGCCGAACTGGATTGTCAGCGTGCCGCTGCCGATGACGTCATCGACCGTGGCGAACGCGGTAGCGGCATTGCTGGCCAGCGATTGCGACTTGGCCAGTGCGGTTACCTCGACCGAGTAACTGCCGATATCGGCAAAACTTTCGACCGAAGAGGAAAATACCGAGCTATCGGAGGCGGTAATTGCCTTCGCATTAAACGCCGTTGACGATTGCAGCCCACCGAGGCTGCTCTGAAACTGTGCCAGCGAACTGCGCAACAGTCCAAAAGCCGACAGCTCGGTCGTCAGGGTTTGTTGCTTCAGGTTGAGGCGATTTTCGACGGGCGCGCGCTCGGCTTCGATCAGTCCCGAAACCAGCGTTCCGAGATCCAGCCCGGAACCGACACCCAGTGAAGTAATTGCCGCCATATGTTGCTACCTACATCACAAATTTTACAATCCAGGACCAGGTTTTGAGGCTGGTCCCTTAATCAGAAAATGAGAAGGGACAGTATCAACTCCCCCTTCTCATGTATGCCTTAAATATTTACAGCAAGAAACAGACCAGATTTACTAGGTACTATCGGAAAACAGTAATCCCTGCCCTATTTCACTTTGACTCACTGCATCTTCCTGAAATTCACGAAGCTGCGACGCGATTGCCAGTACTTCCTCAGTCGGAATCTGTCGAATTAATTCTCCACTTTCCGTATCAACGACCCGAATTACGTATTTACCGCTGCCCTCATCCATGTTGAACGACAAATCCCGCTGTACACTTTGTACGATCTCGTTGATCTCGCTAACCGCCTGGCGAACCTCGGCGGTATTTGCAGCCTGTGGCGGTTGTTCTTTACCGTTAATCGGCAAAGCCTGGCCACCATTATCTGGCAAACTGGCTACGTCAGTCGTCGCGACCTGCCGTGAGTTCGTAGCTGCGCCGCTCAATCCCCTGAGTGACGCTATGCTTGAAATCTCGTTAGCCATGTTAATTCTCCGCTTTAAGAGATGACTGGCATGAGATCATGCCAGTCACTCATTCACCTGATTACTGAAGTAAAGCCAGGACGTTCTGCGGTAAGGCATTGGCTTGCGACAGAATCGCAATACCGGCCTGCTGCAGGATCTGGCTCCGCGTCAGCTCGGCGGTCTCAGCCGCGAAGTCCGCATCACGGATCCGTGAACGCGCTGCCGACAGGTTCTCGGAAGTCACGCTCAGGTTGGAGATGGTAGACTCGAAACGGGTCTGTACCGCACCCAGTTCTGCACGAAGACCACTCACCTGCTGTAAAGCAAAGTCAAGCGTCAGCAAAGCCTTATTTGCGTTAGCACCGGTCAAAACATCGGTATTAGTAAGCTGTTGATCTATCTGAGCAGCAGTACTAAACGTCACAGCAGTACCTGCTCCACTACCATCATCATCAAGTGTTGCAAACGTGCCAGCAGCGGAAAATGCACCTTCTGAGACTGCGCCTGCTAAAATAATGCCTGAGTGATAAACTTCATCACCCCCAAAGGTACCTGTGCCTTCAACAATTGTTATATCTGAACCATCTGTATTACTCAGAATAACACCGCCACCACCATCAACAACGGCGGTTACACCCGTTTGGTTTGATAACGAGTTTAGTGTTGCTGCATCGGTTGCATCCACACCTGTCAAAGTAACTTGCACACCATTGACAGTTACAGTACCTAGACCAACGGCAAGAGCACCAGTAGCAGTTGTAGTTGCCTTAAGCGCCTGCACACCTGAATTAGCACTTACTGCATTAATTGCTGATACAACATCATTAATGGTTGTTGCAGTGGTTAAATCAATACTTGTCCCGTTAATTATATGATCAGTTGCTGCAACAGCCAGTGCTAAATTTGTTTCAGTGATCGAGGTAGTTGTCAAAACACGTGCGCCTAACTGAGAAGTCCGTGAATCAACACCATCAACCTGGATTGTTTGGTTCTGGTTAGCGCCAACCTGGAAGGTCAGTGTCGACAATGTGCCATCGAGGATGTTCTGACCGTTGAACTGGGTTGCATTCGCGATTCGATTCACCTCCGCGATCAGCTGACCCACCTCATTATTCAGTGCCTGACGGTCTGCCGACGAGTTAGTATCGTTGATCGACTGGACTGCCAGTTCGCGAATACGCTGCAGCGAGTCACCGGTAGTACTCAAAGCACCTTCCGCAGTTTGCGCAAACGAAACACCATCGTTGGCATTTCTGATTGCTTGATTCAAACCCCGAATCTGGGTAGTGAAGCGTTCTGAAATCGCAAGACCTGCTGCATCATCTTTTGCACTGTTGATGCGCAGACCTGTTGACAAACGCTGTAGCGAAGTAGCCAGGCTACTCTGCGAACCGTTCAGGTTCCGCTGCGCCGTTAACGACGCAATGTTTGTGTTAATAATCTGAGGCATTTTTTCTCTCCTAAGTCACGCTTCAACAAGCGCCAAATTTAAGTTACGGACAATCCGAGAGCTATATGGATTAACCGCTCAAGGGCTTTAGCGGCCAAAAGAGAATAAACTTTAAGAAATTTTTGGTTATTTGAGGAAGTTAAACAGCGAGGAACTGGTAATCCTTGCAAACACGGCCTGCGCGGCGTCGAGCGTGGTCTGTTCGAGGGTTAGCTGGCTGATCGCCTCGGCGAGGTCGGTATCGCGCAGGGTACTCAGCATGGATCGCGTGACAAAAACCTGCGCCTCGTTATCTTCGCGCTGGGCTTCGAGGGCATTGAGCCTGCCCCCAATGCGGGTACGGGCATTGAGAGAATTTTCGAACGCGCTATCGAGATCGGCCAGCGACTGACCGATATTGGCAGCCCTGGCGTCGGCGGTCGGAGCGGATTTCAACGTCTCTGACAGGCTCGCGACAATTGAAAAGACATCCTGGAATTGCCCGGCACTGACGGTAAACACGTCACCCGCGGCAGGCGCACCGGTAATCGAGGTCCTGATTCCCTGGAAGTTAATGTCCTGACCGTCGGTATAGGTAGCGCCGGTGACGATGTTAACGGCAGCGGTGACATCGAAGACATCATAAACGCCCGGTGCGGTAAAGCGGATTTCGTAATCACCGGGTACGTAAAGCGAATTATCGACGACGCTGGCCGGTGCGATAATGCCGGTTCCAAGGTTCGCGGGGTCCGGAATTTCGCGCAGTGCGTTGGCAGAAGTTACTTCCATAAAGATTTCACGCCCGGGTATATCGACCGGAAGCTGCCGATTCTGACTGATCTGAACCGACCGGACACCGTCATCGCCATTGAAATTTACGAAATCTCTAGATCCGATCACCGCTTTCGTAAATGGGGCACTGTCGTTCTGATATCCCGCAAAAAGGTAATCGCCGTTACTGTCGATCGTATTTGCCAACGACAGCAGCTCGTTAAGGCGCTCGTCGATCTCTGCCGCAATGGCGTTTCGTGACGTCTGATCAAGCGGTGCATTGTTGGCCTGGATCGCCAGCTCACGCACCCGGATCAGCAGGTTGTCAAAATTTGCCAGCACCGCATCCTGCTGGTTCAGGCGCTGCTCCGCAAGATTGATGTTTGACTGGTACTGCAGGTTCAGCGAAACGGTCTGCTCCAGCTCGAGCACCTTCGATGCGGCGGCCGGATCGTCAGATGGTTTGCTCAGGCGAATCCCGGTCGAGATCTGCTGCTGTAGCTTGGCCAGCTTCACCTGCTGTTGCTGAAAGGCTTCCAGGCCCTGGGTATATATTTGTCGTGTTGAAATTCTCATGCTTATCTTACGCTATCCAGCAGTGTTTCAAAGATAACCTGGGCGGTACTGATAAGACGGGCCGTTGCTTCGTAGGCCTGTTGATAACGCACCAGGTCAGCAGCTTCTTCGTCCAAATTGACCGAAGCTTTAGAAGCTTGTCGATCGACCGCCTGGAAAAGCAGTGCCTGCTGGGCATCCCGTTCCAGGTTTGCGGCAAGCGTCTGAGAACCGACGAAACCAACCAGCGAGCCGTAGGTTTCCTGAAAACTGGCAATGCCACCATCGAAAACACCGGCATTCTGCAGGTTGGCGAGGTTTAGCGCATTGCGATTGTCGCCGCTACCGCCCAGGTTGGCTTCAACCGTAAAGATATCGCCCGCCTGGGGGGCACCGTTCAGGCTGACCTGCCAGCCATTCGAATCGATCACCATGTTGTTGCTGAACGGAATCGCCGCGCCGGCCACGTAAGGCACTCCGGCGACAACGACGTCGGCATCGGCACGCAGCGTGGTCGGCGGATTATCGAACGTCAGCGTGACGGTATTAAGCAGGTTGGCATTGGTAACATCGGTAACGATACCGGGGCTGATGTCAGCACTGCCGAGGTTGTTCAGTGATGCACTGCTGCGAATCGGCAGCGCCGCGGCAATGGCAGTGGGATCGGTGGTAATCACCTGCAGGCTCCCGGCGCCGGCCAGGGTTGGCTTGATCGTAAACCGGTCACCCGCAACCGCCGTGGCGCCGTTAATTGTCAACGTTATTCCCTCGAAAACCAGCGTAGCCGGGGCGCCGTTGGCAACGCTGGCACTGCTGCCACTATCCGAGGTCAGGGTCCAGTTCACACCATCGAAGGCGAGTTGATAGTCGTCCGTGGTCAGGGCACTAACGTCGCTGACGACGGTTGATACCGTTGGCGTTCCCGCATTCGTCGAATAGGCGATGGATTGCGGCGCCGTGTAGCTGAAAAAGTCCTGCCCGAGATTACCATTCAAATCCATACCGTCGCGCATCTGCGCATTAAAGGTTTCGGCAAGCCCGATCGCGGTGCGACCCAGGGCGTTGAAGGTCGGGTCAAGCACACCGTCACGGAAATCAAGCAGACCCCCGAGCTCGCCACCGGACAGGTTGGCGCTGATATCGTAAACCGTAATCAACCCGTTATAGGCGATCACGTCGCGGGTCGGGTCGCTGACGTCGGGCTGCGTACTCAGGGAAAAACTGGTGACCCCGTTAAGCATGGTTTGACCGTTACCGAGAAATATAGACAGGTTATTTTCGCGCTCGTCGACCACGGTAATATTGACCTTCTCGGAAAGTTCGTTCAGCAGTGCATCTCGCCGATCAAGCAGGTCCGCGGCCTGTTGCGTCGAAGCAGCTGAAGGCGCTAAATCATTAAGGCTGACGTTGATATCTCGAATCCGGGTAACCAGCGAATTGATTTCGTCAACGACATTACGAATTTCACCTGTCGTGTTGCGTTCGAGTTCCTCGAAGCGGTTGTTGATACTCTGAAACCGGCCAGCCAGGGTTTGCGCCGTGTTGATCAGGGCATAACGTGCCGTACTCGAGGCCGGGTCATCGGCAATATCCTGTACCGACTCGAAAAAATCATGCAGTATCGGGCTGATACCCCCGTTGGGATCAGCCAGTACATCGTCGACACGCGAGGCCAGCTCGCTAAACTGGGCCACGCGTGCATAAGCCGACGTCGTGTCGCGTACCTCGCGCGTCAGGAATTGATCGTAGGCGCGGCTAATCCCCTCGATCTGCACCCCGTTACCGTAGAAATTACCGCCAAAAAATGACGGATTGTTGGTGCCGAACTCGACGGTTTGACGGCTATAGCCCGGCGTATTGACATTGGCAATGTTGTGGCTCGTGGTGTTGAGCGCTCGCTGAAACGACAGTAAACCGCTCACCGCGGTATTGAGAATATCAGGCATGGTCCTTCACCTCCGCGTTGAGTCTGGCGAGCGATCGTTGCATTACCTCGCCATTGAGAATGTTCAGTACCTTGTCAGCATATTGCGGGTCGGTCGCGTACCCGGCTTTGTGGATCTCGCGGATGTAGGCCTGATCGTCGCCCGCCTGCTCTAGTGCCTGGCGGTAACGGGGATTGGTACGGATAAATTCAACGTAATCAGCAAAGCTTTGCGCGGGCGAGGCGTAAACCCGGAAGCTCGATACCTGGTTTTGCAGGACGCCATCCCGGAACTCCAGCGATGCCTTTTGTAACGAACTTCCCTGCCATTCGGGCCCTGCCTTGATGCCAAAAAGGTTGTTGCTGCTGCCGCCGTCGGCCAGCTTCATCGCGTACTTGCCCCAGCCTGTCTCCAGTGCCGACTGCGCAATTAACAATCGGGCGCTGACGCCCAGGGTATCGGCGGCAAGCTGTGCCTGCGGTAGAATATCGGCAATATAATTATCCGGATTCTGCCAACGACTGTTGGCTCGCTCGATACGTGAGACCTCGGCGAAATCATCATTCACTACCCTGCTGGTGCGTACGGTTGATGTTTCAGTCGCGGTCTCGATGGGTGCCCTGGCCGGATTGACATTCGCATCCAGGACAACTGGCGTCTTCTCCACTGCCGTATCTGGATCCAGCGACACGGCCGTCACCCTGGGTAGATCCAGGTCGAGAACAGTCGCGGTCTTGGCCGGTTCTGTCCCGTCAGCCGGTATATTTTCGTTGCCTGGCATATTTTGCAGAATCAATTTAGCAACACCGAGACCACCCTGTTTGGCGATACTTTGTGCCAGCTGTTTGTCGTACATTTCCTGGTAAAAATCCATGTAAGAGCTGTCCTGGGACGTATCGAGGTTCGCTGCCGAGCGCATCGCTGCCAGCATCTGCTGCACGAACAAACCCTCGAATTGCTGTGCGACCGCCTGCCCGGCGTCATCAGAATTGTTGCGAGCACGCAGTTTCATATCACCAAACTGCTGAAAATTAAGGAAGAATTCCGCCTTGCTGGGAATCGACATGAACGTTTCCGCCTATATTACGATCAGCTCGGCGCTCAATGCCCCAACCTGTTTAAGCGATTCCAGGATCGCAACCAGGTCACCCGGCGAAGCACCCACCTGATTTACGGCACGCACGATTTCGCTCAGGGTCACACCCCTGGGAAAGCGGAACATGCGGCTATCCTCGGCGGTAACCTCGATGTCGGACTGCACATTTTCAGTCGTGGTGCCGCCACTGAACGGACCCGGTTGTTCAACGTCTACCGTGTTGGTAATCGTTACAGACAGGTTGCCGTGCGACACCGCGGCCGAGTAAACCTTGACGTGATTTCCGATGACAACCGTCCCCGAGCGCGAATTGATAATCACCTTGGCTGGCCCCTCACCCGGCTGAAATTCGAGGTTTTCGATGAAGGACATGAAGCCAACGCGTTGCGAGACATCCCTGGGCGCGTTAATCGTGATTTCAACGCTATCCTTGGCGCGCGCATTGTTGGGTCCGAGAATCTGGTTAATGGTATCGGCAAGACGCTTGGCGGTCGTAAAGTCCGGGCGTTTCAAATGCAGGGTGAGTTTTTCACTCGATGCAAATGGATTCCTGATTTCACGTTCGATGCTGCCACCGCCGGGGATTCGACCCACGCTCGGTACGTTAATCGTTATCGAGGACCCATCGGCACCCTCAACACCGAGGCCACCGACGATCAGGTTGCCCTGGGCGAGCGCATAGATATTGCCATCGGCACCTTTCAGCGGCGTCATCAACAAGCTGCCGCCGCGCAAACTCTTGGCGTTACCCAGCGATGACACGGTGACATCGATGGTTTGACCAATTTTTGCAAATGCCGGCAAATCCGCGTGCACCGACACCGCCGCAACGTTCTTCACCTTAGGATTCACATCGGGCGGCAAGACAATCCCGTACTGCGACAGGAAGTTTTTCAAACTCTGTACCGTGAACGGGGCCTGTGAAGTCTGGTCTCCCGACCCATCGAGACCCACGACCAGGCCATAGCCAACTAGCTGGTTATCTCGAACGCCCTTGATCGAAGTGACGTCCTTGATGCGCTCGGCCCAGGCGTTTTCTAAAAAACCTATAAATATCAGTAAGATAAATAACCTTGCAAGCTTCATATCAAACTCCTAGAGTGGGAATACCGGGCTGTCGAAAAAGCGTGACAACCAGCCCCTGGTATTAGATTCGGCAATGACGCCACCCCCACCGTAGTAAATACGCGAGTTCGCCACCTTGCTAGAAACCACGATATTGTCGGTGCTGACGTCTTGCGGGCGCACGATACCCGAGATGCGGATGAATTCTGATCCCTGGTTCAAGCCTATAATTTTTTCGCCGCGCACCAGCAGGTTGCCATTGGGCAGTACATCGACCACGGTAACCGCGATCTCACCGCGCAAGCTGTTACTCTGGGCACTATCCCCACTGCCGGAAAATGCCCGTTCCGTGTCGATTTGATTGGTCAATGCCAGGTTGCCATCAATGGTAGGCCCGGTGCTGCCGAAGATCGCAGACGCGCTGATATCGATTTCGTCATCCTTGTCGGTACTGGTTTCCGCCGACTTGGAGGCATTGGTTGACTCCATCAGGGTCACGCTGAGCACATCACCAATGCGAAACGCTTTATTGTCTTCGAATAGTCGAACAGAACGTCCCGACTGGAAAATAGAACCGTTTTCCAGGGGCTTGAATTCGATTGAATTCAGATCCACCGGCGCGTACTGCGGATCAGGCTGAACCACTATCCTGGTCTGTGCGCAACCCGCTGCGAGGCTAATTAGTAATAGTGAGTATACTAATCTGGCTATACGGCTCATCGCGTCACCTAGGTGTTGTTGTTGAGGTATTGCAGCATGCCATCGGCGGTCGCAATCAACTTCGAATTCATTTCATAGGCGCGCTGGGTTTCGATCATGGAAACCATCTCCTCGACAATATTGACATTCGATCCCTCCAGTGAACCCTGTCGCAATCTACCCAGTCCACTTTCTCCGGGTGTTCCCTCTTGTGGAGATCCACTGGACGCCGATTCAATATAGAGATTCTCGCCGATAGGTTGCAGGCCGGTCGGATTGATGAAATTGGCAATCTGGATGGTACCGATGTTGGTGGGTGAAGCCTGGGTCGGCAGCTGCACGCTGACGATGCCGTCAACACCGATTGTTATCGTCTGGGTATCTTCAGGCAGGCTAATGCCAGGCTGCAAATCATAGCCGCTGGCGGTAACCAATTGCCCCTGGTCGGAGATCATGAAAGTGCCATCACGAGTGTAAGCCTGGGTGCCATCCGGCAGTAAAACCGAGAAAAAACCCTTACCATCGATGGCGACATCCAGCGATTTACCGGTATTTTCGATATTTCCCTGGGTATGGATCTTTTCGGTTGCGACCACCCGGCTACCCGTCCCCAGCATCAAACCCGAGGGTAAACGGGTGTCTTCGGAGGATTGTGCACCGACCTGGCGCAAATTTTGATATAAAAGATCCTCGAATACTGCGCGCGTTTGCTTGAAACCGGTGGTGCTGACATTGGCAAGGTTGTTGGAAATCACCGAAAGGCGCATCTGCTGCGCATCGAGTCCGGTTTTTGCAACCCATAGGGCCTGGTTCATGTTACGTCTCCATCGATTGGTTCTGCTGAAGAACTATGCAGTTACCATGCCAACTCGTTTTTCAGTTGACCGGCAACTTGAATCAAGCGTCTACTTGACTGGCGTCACTTAAATCCTGCTTAAATTCTGTACCCTGATTTTTGACCGAAATCCTAAGGGGGGTGGTATCATGGCAAAGACAAAAAAAGCATCGGTAAAAAAGAAACCAGTCGCTAAAAAGGCTGCCGCGAAAAGCAAACGGCCTTCGATTAAAAAGTCAACTGCCCGCAAGGGCAGCGTAAAAAAGAGGAAAGCCCCGTCAAAAAGTAAAGTTGCCGCAAACACCCGCCAGGCTCTGCTCAAGAAACTGCGGGCCGATTTAAAGGCGACCCGTACCAGTCTTAAAGGTGCGCGATCCGCCGCGAAGGCAGAACTCAAACTCGTCAAGGCGACGGCAAAGGCTGAAATTGACGTCTTGAATGAAAATCTGAAGGCTGCATTAAAAAGGGAACAGGCGCTGTTAAAACTCGGGGAAAAGCGGGCAAAAATGATGCTCGCGGCCGGCCAGCGCTGGGAAAAACAGCAGGTCGCTAAAATCAAGAAACTAACAGCGAAAAAGATAAAGTCTAAATAACGTTAATCCCGGCATCTAGGATAAATGAGCATTAAAGTCGAAGAATTGATGACGAAATCGGTCATCACCGCCCAACCGCATCAAAGCGTCGAGCATGTCCGCCACATGCTTGAGAACAATTCGATCAGTGCCGTACCCGTGGTTGACAGCGACGGCCACCCGATCGGTATCGTGTCGTTAACCGACCTCGTCCATGAACTCAAGCCGGGTGCCCCGATCAGCCAGATTATGACCGAAAAGGTGTATACGGTGCCGCAATATGACGATACCAGCATCGCCGCAAGAGTGATGCGCAATCACAAGATTCACCGGGTGGTGGTGACACACGAACAGAAAGTCGTCGGCATGTTGAGCGCTTTCGATTTACTCAAACTCGTGGAGAGCCACCGCTACGTGGCCAAAAATCCGCCGACACCGTCGTCGAGGCGCAAAGGTAGCAAACGCCGCTAGCGGTCAGCTAAAGGCGCAAGGTTAAGCTTCGTTATTTAATGACGCGGTGAGGCGACGATCTCGTTAAAGAGAGCAGACAAGCAGGGTTTAGATAGGCTCGAGCGGCGGATCCAGCAGGTTGAAAAGGCGTTCCATGTGTTCGATCGCTTCGCGCCCGCTATCGGTGAGTTGTCCTCCCTCGGCGGTGGTAATCAGGCCCTTTTCAAACATGCGTTCGGCCGCCGCGATCACTGCTGGGTCCGGGTTATCGTGCACATTCATCGCCACCGGCCCCCCCATACTGAAACGCCGGAGCAGGTTTAATTCATCGATAAGTTCGGGATCAATATGCATATTCTTCCTCCTCCATCAGGGCCTGGCCATATCCTCGCCTTCCTTATCCGGCAATAGCAGGTCGCCGCGGCTGATACCAAGCGCCAGCGCCGAGGTCGTGGCAACGTAGATCGAGGAATAGGTCCCGACCAGCACCCCGATGATCAGGGCCATGGCAAAGGCGTGTATCGCCTCGCCGCCCAGGAAGAACAGGGATAACAGCACCAGCAAGGTTGTAAACGAGGTCATCAAGGTGCGCGAAATGGTCTGGTTGATGGACGTGTTGACGATTTCGATCGAAGTCCGCTTACGAATCTTACGAAAATTCTCGCGCACCCGATCGAAAACGACGATCGTATCGTTGAGCGAATATCCGATCACCGCTAGCAGTGCCGCCAGCACGCTCAGGTCAAAATCGAGCTGTAATACCGAGAAGATACCCAGGGTAATTAACACGTCGTGCACCAATGCAGCCACCGCGCCGAGCGAAAATCGATATTCGAAGCGCAGCGCGACATAGATCAAAATTGCGATTAGTGCGTAAAGCACTGCCAGTCCGCCGTCCTCAGTGAGTTCTTCACCGACCTGTGGCCCGACAAAATCGACTCGTCGCACGTCGATCGGGGTATCACTGGCGGCCTGCAGCAGACCGATGACCTGCGAGCTAATTTCGGCTTTATCCTTTGCCACATCGGGCACCAGTCGAATCAGGACTTCCTGTGCACTGCCAAAATGCTGCACGATCGCGTCGCCGAAGCCCCCGGTCTCGAGCGCATTGCGGATCGGCTCGAGTTCGACTGCCTGCTGGTAACCCACTTCGATAATACTGCCGCCCGTGAAATCGATGCCCACGTTTAACTTGAACGTAAACAGGCTGATTATCGAAATCAGCAACAACGTGATCGAAACGATCATCGCTGGTTTGCGCAGAGACATGAAATCGAAATTGTTGAATAGTGTCTTGGCCATGATCAAATCGCCAGCCGGGTGACCTGTTTACTACCGTAAATCAGGTTGATCAATGCACGCGTGCCGAAAATTGCGGTAAACATCGAAGATGCAATTCCGATCATAAGCGTCACCGCAAATCCCTGGATCGGCCCGGTGCCGAAACCAAACAAAACTATCGCCGCGATAAAAGTCGTTATGTTGGCGTCGGCTATGGTCCCGAAAGCCTTCTCATAGCCAACGTAGATCGCAGCCTGGGGCGTATTACCCAGGCGGATCTCTTCTCGAATTCTTTCGAAAATCAATACGTTAGCATCAACCGCCATACCCACGGTCAGTACGATCCCGGCTATTCCGGGCAGCGTCAGAGTTGCCTGGAATATCGACAATATCGCCACCATCAATACCAGGTTAAGGCTCAGCGCGACATCGGCAACCAGCCCGAACACCTTGTAATACACGCCCATGAATATCAGTACCAACGTAAAGCCCACGACTACCGACAGGAACCCGCGATCAATATTTTCCTGTCCCAGGCTCGGCCCTACCGTCCGTTCTTCGACGATTACCATGGGCGCCCGCAGTGCGCCGGCACGCAGCAGCAGCGCCAGGTCACGAGCTTCACGGGTACTGTCGAGCCCGGTGATATGGAAACGTTTACTGAGCTGGTCGCGGATCGTGGCAACATTGATAACCTGGGAATCAGTGGTCCTGAAGCGTTGTCTTTCACCGTCGACATCGCGGAATTCAAACTTATCCTCGATGAATACCACCGCCATGGGTTTACCGATATTGTCGCGCGTAACCTTGGCCATGCGATCGGCACCCTTGGCATTCATGGTGATCGTGACGTCCGGCGTACCGCTCTGCTGATCGATACCCGATGCCGCGCCGACTATCTGGTCCCCGGTGACGATGACGGAGCGTTTCAGCAATACCGGGGAACCATCGCTCTGGGTATAAAGCCGGGTTCCGATCGGGGCCTTGCCATTGGCCTGGGCTGCACTCCATTCGGCAAAACTGCCGTGCACGAGTCGAAATTCGAGGGTCGCGGTGGCGCCGAGGATTTCCTTGGCCCTGACGGTATCCTGTACTCCGGGTAGCTGGACCACGACACGTTCCGCGCCCTGCCGTTGTATTACCGGCTCGGCAACACCAAGCTCGTTAACCCGGTTCTTGAGGGTCGATATATTCTGCTCGATGGCAGCCCGCCTCTCCTCGTCGAGCGCGGTTGGGTTAAAACCGATGTCGATAAACCAGCTGCGGTCATCGTTGCTGTCGACAAAAACGAAGTCGCGATACTCGTCCTCCAGCAGCAATCGTGCCGCGTCACGATTTTCCTGGTCGGAAAAACGGACGCTTATTTTTTGCGGGCTGGCCTGTACCCCTTTGTAGCGTATCTTTTCTTCACGCATAAAGCTGCGCAGTTCGTCTCCCGCGCGTTGGAGTGATTTCTCGATCGCGGATTCCATGTCGACTTCCATCAGGAAATGCACGCCACCTCGCAAATCGAGCCCGAGGTACATCGGTAACGCATTTAGCGCAGTGAGCCAGTCTGGTGTGGCGGGTGCCAGGTTGAGGGCGATACTATAGCGCCGATCACTGGCATAGAGTGCGTCACGCACTTGCGACGCTGCCCTGAGTTGTGCTTCCTCGGTGTCGAAGCGAACCAGGATATTGTTGCCATCAAGCTCGATCGATCGATAACCGATAGATTCAGAATCAAGCAGGCTCTTGATATTGTTTAATTCACCTTTATCGACGAGGTTCACCCGGTGGCTAATCTGCAGCGCAGGGTCCTCACCGTAGAGATTGGGTGTGGCGTAGACGGCCCCAATCACAATAATCAGGATCAGGAGAATGTATCTCCATGGAGCATAACGATTGACCATCGTAATTACAGGTTCTTGATCGTGCCCTTGGGCAATACCGAGGTGATCGCATGGCGCTGGACTTTGACCTCGACGTTATCCGAAATTTTACAGGTCAGAAAATTTTCGTCGACATCAGTAATCTTCGCTAAAAGCCCGCCATTGGTAATGACTTCGTCACCCTTACCGAGCGCCTCGACCATCGTCTTGTGCTCCTTGGCTTTTTTCTGCTGGGGACGTATTAACAGGAAGTAGAAAATACCGAACATCAGCAGTAACGGCAGAATCAATTCCAGCGCGCCTCCCGATTGCCCACCGGCACCTTGCGCCATCGCATCACTTATAAAGAAACTCATCTTTAGATCTACCTTTGGTTTGCTATCTTGTGGCCCGGGCCCTACCCGGAGCGGCGCGTATTATGGCACTAGCACGCATATCCCACAAGGCGGAAACGGCAATTTGGGTTTAATCATCCGACCGGTAGCGCTGGTAAAAGTTCTCGCAAAAATGCTCATAGCAATCGTCCTCGATCGCTTTTCGAATCCGGCGCATCAATTCCTGGAAATAATACAGGTTGTGGATGGTGTTGAGTCGAGCGCCCAGAATTTCCCCGCACTTGTCAAGGTGGCGCAAATAGGCACGCGAGTAATGCTGACAGGTATAGCAATCGCAGCCCGCATCCACGGGACCGATATCGTCCGCATATCGACTGTTGCGTATGCGAACGATGCCGTCACGCGTGTACAGGTAACCGGTGCGTGCGTTTCGGGTTGGAATCACGCAATCAAACATGTCAATGCCGCGACGCACCCCCTCGACCAGGTCCTCGGGCTTGCCCACGCCCATCAGGTATCGGGGCTTGTCGACCGGGAGCGCGGGCAATATCTCGTCCAGTACCCGGTTGCGCTCATCGGGCGCCTCACCGACCGACAAGCCCCCGATGGCATAACCATCAAAGCCGATCTCGATCAAATCCAGCGCCGATTCGGTACGCAAATCGGTATAGGTGCCACCCTGCACAATCCCGAACAGTGAATTCGGGTTGTCGCCAAACGCGGCCTTGCTGCGTTCGGCCCAGCGCAGCGATAGTTGCATGGACTCCCGTACCACGTTCTCCGTCGCCGGATATGGCGTGCACTCGTCGAAACACATGACAATATCAGAGCCCAGGTCACTCTGTACCTGCATCGACACCTCGGGGCTGAGAAACACTTTATCACCGTCAACCGGGGATGCGAAGGTGACGCCCTGTTCGGTAATCTTGCGCATCTCGGCGAGGCTGAATACCTGGAACCCGCCCGAATCGGTCAGGATTGGACCCTGCCAGTTCATCAGGTCATGCAGGTCGCCATGCTTTTTAATGATATCCGTTCCCGGCCGCAACATCAGGTGGAAGGTATTGCCGAGGATAATCTGGGTGCCGATATCGATCAGTTCTTCGGGGGTCATGGCCTTGACCGTGCCGTAGGTGCCCACCGGCATGAATGCCGGGGTTTCGACCGCGCCTCGCGTAAAGTCCAGTCGGGCACGACGGGCCAGCCCGTCGGTATTTTCGAGGGTGAATTTCATGCGGTGTCACGCGTTGCTCGTGCACTAATATACATCGCATCCCCGTAGCTGAAGAAGCGATATTGTTGCGCCACGGCGTGCGCATAGGCCTGGCGTATCAACCCGGTGCCGGCGAACGCACTGACCAGCATCAACAACGTCGATTTCGGCAGATGAAAATTGGTCAGCATGGCATCGACAACTCTAAAACAGTAACCGGGCCTGATAAACAGGTTTGACTCGCCCCGCAGGGGTATTAGCTCACCGCTCGCCGCGGCGGCCTCGAGACTGCGCACCACGGTGGTACCCACCGCAATAATACGGCCGCCGCGTTGCCGGGTTTGAGTGATCGCATCGACTACCGCCGCGCTAACCTCAATACGCTCCGAGTGCATGATATGGCTGTCTATATCATCGCCTCTGACCGGCTGAAATGTTCCGGCACCGACATGCAGCGTGATATGAGCGGATTTAATACCCTGCCGCTGCAGGGTATCGAACATTTCGCGGTCAAAATGCAGGCCCGCAGTCGGCGCCGCCACGGCGCCCGGATTTCTGGCAAAAACCGTCTGGTAGCGTTCACGGTCGGTATCATCATCGGTACGTCGTATGTAAGGTGGTAAGGGAACGTGACCGAATTGCTCGAGTAGCTCAAGCCAGGGCCCGTTATCCTGATGCAATATGAACAAGTCGCCATCGCGTGCCTGCACCAGGCATTCAATTTGTTGCTCGAGAACCAGTTGCGTGCCCGGTTTAGGCGCCTTGCTGGCACGTATGTGTGCAAGCAGGATTTCATCGTCAAGTACACGTTCGACCATAACCTCAACCTTGCCACCACTTTGCTTATGCCCAAAAAGGCGGGCCGGAATAACGCGGGTATCGTTAAACACCAGCAGGTCACCGCTTTCAAGCAGTGTTGGAAGATCGGTAAAACGCTTATCCGTCAATTGCCCTCGACCTGGATCAACCAACAGCATGCGCGACCCTCCGCGTTGTCGCAGTGGTGTCTGGGCGATCAGCTGCTCGGGAAGATCGTAATCGAAATCGCTGAGTTGCATGACCAGGGTGCCGAAAAACGGCGTATCATACCGCTTAGGCTACCACTTGGATATGTTTTGAATTAGAATGCGCGCTCGCTGCCGGGGTGGCGGAACTGGTAGACGCGGCGGATTCAAAATCCGCTGGTGGTAACACCTTGGGGGTTCGAGTCCCCCCCCCGGTACCATAGCTATATCCACGATTCTTACGTATTGACGCCGTAGTCCATAACTCCCCTTTTTCTGCTTTAGTCCTTACAGGGACGGCTTGACCTGGCAATAAAAGTCTTATCAGAAAGAATATTCTGAACTGGACAGGGTGTTATATGGCTCTGCCGAGAATACAGCCAGAAATATATCAATCGGGTCATGATCGGTTCCTGCTGTTCTACCCTGGGAGTAGCGGAAGAAGGAATAGATGAGCGCCGTGCCGAATAGCCAGAGGGCTACCTGGATCGAGACGACGGAAACTAGATCAGCCTGTAAGATTGAATTAAACATGGGCCGGCTAGGTTATATCAAGCACTGATAAGTAACAGCGACATATTTCACAAATTATTAATTACATGAGGTTTACACCATAACCAATTGTAAATAATGATTTTTAGCGGGTGTACGAAGCCTGAGCCAAACTCGTGGCATTTAGCAAATATAAAAAGCGCCGCACATTCGCGGGGCTTCTATTAATCTCCCGATAAAAGGCAGGATGCTTTTCCTCAAAGCGGGCGTTGCAAATGATTTTGGTGCGTCTGAGAACGGCCAACAGCAGACTCTCAATTTTTCAGGCATCTGCTATTCAACGCCATATAACAGACTCTCGATTATCGAATTGCTTTCTTGACAGAAAACTAATACCCGATTTCCGACTTGTGCATACGTCCAAGGAAACGGTTCAGTATAGTCGGTTTTGTAGCTCACATTTTGAATTAACCTGCCGATAAAGAATCATGCAGGAGGCTCACATCGTGCTTTTGGTAGGGGAATATCATGTCACTACAACAGGTTAAGATTCAAACAACAGATCTTCAAGAGGGAATGTACGTCACACAGTTGGATCGCCCATGGTTGGAAACTCCCTACAAAGTTCAGGGGTTTTTGGTTAAAAACCAAAAAGATATAGATAAACTGTTACAACACACTGAATATGTATTTATCGACACGGAACGAAGCCGGGAAAAACACAATGGATCAGCACAGCCTAGTCGATTACTGACTGAAGAAGAGAAAAAAGAATTTCTCATCGAAAGCAAACCGAGATATTACGAAGACAAGACCGATTTTAAAAAGGAATTGCCAGTTGCGCATGATAACCACGCGACTTTAAGTGCCACCGCTGAAAACGTCATGGCCGACATTGCCAATAACAAAAAACTCAACTTGCCGATTTTGAGAAAAGCGGTTAATCCAATGGTGGAAAGTGTGATTCGAAATCCTGAGGCTTTTTCGTGGCTTACCAGAATGAAATCAAAGGACGACTATACCTATAACCATTCTGTCAGCACTGCAATTTGGTCCGTGGCACTGGGCCGGCAACTTGGATTGCCGAAGCGTGATCTGCAATCTCTTGGTATGGGCGCATTATTATTCGACGTCGGAAAAATGAAGTTACCCGAAAAACTGATAAACAATCCCAATCGGTTCAACCAGGTAGAATTCAATTTGATAAAAAAACATGTTGAGTACAGCGTCGACATAGTCCAGTCGATCCCAGGTATCAACGATAACGTTGTTGAAATGGTCGTTACCCACCACGAACGCCATAATGGCGGGGGTTATCCCGGGGGCTTAAAAGGTAACAAGATTCCTCTATTTGGCAAGATAGCTGGCATCACCGATTGCTATGATGCTCTCACATCGGACCGTGTGTTTCAGTCCGCAACATCACCCCATGATGCCGTTAGAAAACTGTACGATTGGAGTAATATCGATTTTCAGGCTGAAATCGTTGAACAGTTTATTCAACTGGTGGGAGTGTATCCGGTTGGCACTATTGTTGAGCTCAGCGATGAGCGCATTGGGATAGTGGTAGCTAACCACCGAGCATTACGCTTGAGGCCCAAAGTAATGCTCATTCTCGACAAAGACAAAGAACCATATCCCAAATTCAATGTGATCGACTTGCACTCCATTGAAACCGGAGAGGATGGAAACCCACTGAATATTCTGAAAAGTATTGATCCTGGTTTGTATGGGATTGATCCTCGAGAATTTTATCTGTAATCAAGATAATGCCTGAATTTCCCGACAATATTGGTGGCAGAGAGTCGCTAATTACACAACTGGATGGATTTGTCACAAATCACAAAGCCCAATCAAAGTGCTTTGCACTGTTACTGATCAATATTAAAAATTTTCGACGTTTCAATATGAAGTATGGGTATATGGTAGCGGACCTGGTACTTAGCGAATTTGCTGCCTGTTTGGCAGATTTAACGCGCTCTCAGGATTACGTTGCTCGAGTCGGAAATGCCGAGTTCGCTTTGCTATTACCCGCGGTCTTAAATGAAGGCCACGCTAGTCTTGCTGCGATAAAAATTATTGAAAAGCTAAAAGAACCGTTAATGGTCGGAGAAGATGAGTTTCAGATTCGTGCCGATATTGGGATCGCCCTTTATCCCCAGCATGCTGATGATAGTCAAATGCTTTTCGGTAATGCGGAGTTGGCATTGAATGATGCGGGCAATTGTTCAGAGTCCTACGCCATCTATTCGGACGAAGATAACACGATCACTACCTTTGACTGGGATATCGAAGCCGATTTACAAAAAGCAATTGAAAAAGATCAATTCGAACTTTTTTTCCAGCCCCAAGTATATTTGAGTAACGGGCAGCTTTATGGTGCCGAGGCACTAATACGTTGGAAAAACGGGAGTAAAGGATTTATTCGACCCGACCTATTTATACCGGTGGCGGAAAAAAGCGGGCAAATTAACGAGATAACAAAGTGGACCTTGAATGCAGCGTTATGGTTTCGTAAATCCTGGTCTAAGGAAATGGATTCGTTAAGTTTAGCGGTCAATATTTCGACAAATATGCTCAGCGACCCCGATTTTGCTGACATGGTACGTGGAGCAGTTAGTATTTACGCGGTTGAGTACGAACAATTGACCTTAGAGATCACAGAAAGTGCGCTGGTTGAAGATATGTCTTCCAGTTTCGACACACTGAATGAACTGAAAGCACTAGGGATCAATATTTCAATAGACGATTTCGGAACAGGATATTCATCGATGGCATATTTCAAAAACATTCCAGCCGACGAATTGAAAATTGATCAAACATTCATTCGATACATGCTGGAAAACTCAATGGATCAGCATATCGTGCAGACAATTATTCAGATGGCCAAAGGATTTGATCTTACGGTTGTCGCGGAAGGCATAGAAGATCAGAAAACCTTTGATATGTTATGTGATCTGGAGTGCGACATCGCGCAGGGATATCATCTCGCGAAACCCATGCCGGGTGATAGTTTCATAGAGTGGATCGATTGCTATACCGCTAACAGGCAAACCGTCGGCAAGCTCAGCTAGGGATCGACACTGTTGAGACGATATCAACCAAGGTAGGTAAGTGTGCGATCCAGCTTTTGATCAGATAATTTTTTGAATCGAGGTTTTGCTTCGGGTCGGTTATTGTCGCTGATATATTGAGTCTGAGGGGCAGCTTTCTCCAAATCCGACGCTGAAATGTGTGGCCCGAGCTTCTGAGTTCGGCCACAAGCGGACCCTTGTCACTTCGCATTATGGCTGAGGTATAATGGTTACAAGTTTCATTGTTTCTCGAGGATACTGCCATGAATTTTCTAAACCGAATTAATAATTCCAGCAAGTTTCTGGATGGGTATAAGGAATACAGCTACGCGTTGCTGCGGATCGTAACCGGCTACCTGTTTATATGGCATGGTACGCAAAAGCTACTGGATTTCCCCGCAGCATACCCTTGGGGAGAACCGGATCTGTTGACGACGGTAGGCGGTGGTATCGAGATAATTGGTGGCGCACTAATATTGGTTGGCTTCTTTACTCGACCCGCCGCGTTTATCTGCAGTGGCCAAATGGCAGTCGCTTATTGGATGTTCCATGCGCCGCAGGCTAATCCAGTTTTTCCGATATTAAATGGTGGTGATTTGGCAATAATGTATTCGTTCGTTTTTCTATATATCGCATGCCGGGGTGCAGGCTGCTGGAGCATCGATTCAGCCCGTTCTTAGGATACGGATTAGGTCCCAAAGCCTGAGCATCTGTTTTCTTGAAAGCAAACCCTCAAAAAGCTCAGGTGGGAGGCAATCTTCGGCCAGGAACCGACACTCGTTTGGATCGGTTAGGACATCCTGAACTGTCGGCATTCTTTACAGACCTCCGAAAGTTGTAAAAGTTTTTTACAATTATATGGTATGTGGAAATAGAATTTTTTATGGGAAGTTATAATAATCAACGACTTATATTTTTTTGGCACGATACATGCGTTTGTATAGTATTGTATAACGTTTGTAGCTAAACGTTATATCTTGTAGAAAGCTAAAATTAAGAGATCTAATCCATGAAAATATTTCGCAACAAACAGAAAAAACATCGGGCATCGCCTTCCGGGTGGAAACGATTACTGGTGGTACCTATTTTTTTGACGATGTCGGCATCGCTTCCGAATTTAGCGAATGCGATGGCTATTACTGGCTTTGGTGGGCAAATATTTGGAACGGGTGGAAACGTTGTTGTTGACATCTTGCCTGCAAGTTCTGGATACACCAACGATATCAACCTTTATTTCGCATATCCGGACCTGTCCATTGCAACGTTCATCGGTATCGACAATAATCTGGCATCCGTCGATCTGGGGTCGTTCGCCCTCGGTACCGAACTTGTTTTCGGGATCGTTAATGATCCAGGTGATATTTTCGTGATGGGCGATGCCTCGCGTAACCCAGACAATTTAATTCACGCAAATGTATTCAACACTGTAACTGGCGCTGGTTTTGTAGAATCATGGATTGTTGGTTTTGAAGATCTCCTCGGTGGTGGTGACAATGATTTCAACGACGCCTTTATTCGGGTGAACCTAGCAGCTGCTGTTCCCGAACCATCAGTTATCGCTTTATTTGCAGCGGGTCTCCTTGGTTTAGGTTTCGCTCGCCGGAGAATGCGTAGCTAATTAAAAATAAAGCGTTACCGAATAAGCCATCTCAATTGAGGTGGCTTTTTTATGGGGGTCCGTTTAGGGTCGGTCTCTGCCGCTGAGTTTTAGGATTTCAGAGTCTGCTTTCCTGTAAGCTGACACTCAAAGTCAGAGCTTCAGCGACGTTCTTCGGCCAGGAAGAGACGCTCAGCAATGAAAAAATTGGATCGGTCGAAGAGGTTACCGGTGCGATATTGTATTTGGCTTCCTCGGACTCAGGCTTCACCACAAGGATTGCTTTACCGATGGACGGTGGTGCGACAGCAGGGGGCTAAGAGTTTGGTGCGTCTCATAGCTGGGGCGTGCAGCCAGACAATTTCACTTATCACAATTTCAATCGCTCAATAACAGACGCTCGTTAAGCTCAGTTAAACTTCGACAATCGGCCACATTCGGAGCTTTCTATTTTCCGGGATGCCTGTGTCTCGCTGTGATAGAATGCATTCGGACTGTAAAAGCACCTGGTAGGTGCGCAGTTTCTACATCAATACTGCATTGATGGACATTCATAAATACGGGTGTTTCCACACCCTACAAAAATTGAGGAGCTAAATATGAATTTATTACGTGGACGATGTCTCAGAACATTACTTGTCGCTACCTGCTTTACCCTGTTTTCTGTTTCAGGGGTATTTGCGGCGGATAGCAACAAACCGATTCGAATCCCCTTGAAGAATTGGTCCAGCCAACTTGTTATGGCTCACGTAATCGGTGGCATGTTTGAAAGCATGGGCAACAATGTTGAATATGTACCGGTAGACAATCAAACCAGTTTCGAAGCCGTACGCAATGGCGACATCACACTCGTCCATGAAGTCTGGCAATCCACCATGCAAAACGCTTATTACAATGCGATGGAAAAAGGCGGATTGATCGACGCGGGCACACACGAAGCTGCCACGCTGGAAGAAATGGGCGTACCGACCTGGGTAATTGAAAAGAACCTGTGCCCGGGCCTGCCGAATTGGGAAGCTCTGAAAAATTGCCACGAAGTTTTCGCAACCCCGGATTCCGGTGGCAAAGGACGCTGGTTGGAAGGCCCGCAAAGCTGGCACGGTGACGTAATGCCGAATCGAGTCAAAGGGCTGGGATTGGATGATAACTGGACGGTTAAGTTTGCCGGTGGTGCCGATGCACTGTGGACCGAACTCAAGGCCGCTGAGAAAGAAGGCCGGGGAACTATCATATTCAACTGGTCGCCAAACTTTACCGATGCGTCCGGATTTACCTTTATTGAATTCCCGCCGTACTTCGATGGTTGCCGAATTGCCGATGGTGGCACGCTAGAAACAACTGGTTGTGGTTCACCACCGGGTTGGCTGAAAAAAGGTGCACACTACAAGTTTGCCAAGACGCACCCGAAAGCCTATGCAGCCTTCACCCGCCTCTCATTTACCACACCACAGATCGGTCAAATGGCCGCACTGGTTGACGTTGACGGATTAACCGTTGAAGAAGCCGGCAAGAAATGGCTGGCCGATAACGAAGCCATCTGGAAGCCGTGGACCGCAACAACCCTGGGGCATGGGAACTAAGCTAACTATCTGTACAGGTGGTTGACGTTAAAAAAGGCGTTATCCGTGAAAATTCACTTGGCGCCCCCTCCGTTATAGGTGGGGGCACTGATTGCTATCTCTAATCACGCCAGATGTTTTCAATCATTTCGGTTTTCTCCGAAGATGATTGGATTTGCGGCGTTTCAAATTGAATGTTTGAGACTGACCGAGAATCGTTGTCGCGATTGGTATTTTGCATCACGGAGTATCCCAATTCACAACTACCGACCACATTACGTTCACGAGCCGTATGGTATTAATCAAAGGACGAGAATTAATAACAGTAGGTGAATAAACAAAGGTACTAACGAAAATAATCACTTTGAGATAAGTGATTCGCCATAGGGTAAATCCTTATATATCAGGTGTCTGAAAAGGATCGTAAATTGTCGCTGAATTGTCGAGATTAAGCGGCAGCTTTCTCGTGAGCAGACGCTGAAAAATACTAATCGGGCTTCAGAGAACGGCCAGGAACGGTCACTGGATTCCAACCTGTATCACTCAAGATATTTACAACATCTCAGAGTTGGTACCTGTTTCGATAATGCATATTGAGTGGTGATGGCCTAAATAAAGATTACTTTTACCTGTAGACTCATGCTTGAGTTCACCTATTGGTAGGAGAGTAATATGAGTGATATTACGGTTATCGGTCTTGGAGTGATGGGTTCGGCACTAGCACAAACGCTCCTACAATCCGGATACAAGGTTACCGTATGGAATCGGACCCCCAATAAAGCTGCTGATCTGGCAGATCGAGGAGCGATTACAGCAGTTTCATGCTCCGAAGCTATAGCCGCCAGCCCATTGATTGTTATCTGCATCAAATCCCACAGCGATACCCGCCAACTACTCGAGTCCGCAGAAAACCTGAAATCCAAAAATATAATCGAGCTAAGCACCGGCAGTGCGCCCGAGGCTGAGTCACTCGCAGAATGGGTACGTAGCGAAGGGGCTGGATGCTTAATCGGAATGATTTGCACTTTTCCGCGTGATATCGGTAACGAGGATTCGACGATTGTTACCGTGGGAGACGAGGCTCTATGGGAACAATCCCAAAAAATGTTGAAGACCCTTGCCGGGAAATCAACTTACATCGGAGATAATATCGGATCTCTGGCGATTCTTTATAGCGCGTTGTTTTTACCGCGTCAGGGATTTATGTTCGGGATGATATACGGCGCTCTACTTTGTAAAAAAGCCAGCCTGTCTATGCAAACCTATGTTGAGCTAATGCCGCTTACAATCAAGGTAGTGAATGACTACTACGACGTTTTTGCCTCTTCCGTGCTTTCCGACAATTATTCAGACCCACAAGCATCCATAGACACGTACATAGCCGCTTTTGCAGATACGCTTGAGTCGTTTCGTAATCACGATGTTAACGATGAACTGCCTAAATTGATGGCTAGATTGCTCGATCAGGGTGCTAATGCTGGTCTGGGTGATAAACAGATAACCTCTCTGATTAATGTGTTGAGCAATGAATAACCCAGGCATGCCAAAATCACTCTAGGCGAATCCCCTAAGCGGACTCTCGTAAAACCTTGTTGGGGGACAATCTTCGGCCAGAATCGGACGCTCAAAAAAACAAATGCTAGATCGGATATGCGAACCTTAAACGATATTTGTAACCAACTGTTAAAATTCGATAGTAGAATAATGAAACTCGATTGTTGATCGAAGATTATAATTGGCGAGTCGGTGAAGTGATGAGAAAAATGGAGCGACATGCGCGATTTAGGAGGTTTCTAAGCGATATCTCCGTTCACACACCATTTACCAAAATGGTGATTCTATTAGCTGTGCTGTGGCTAACGTTTTCTGCCGGTGTGTATCTCGCCGAGCGAGGTATAGAAGCAACATCTATCGATTCTTATGGGAAAGCATTGTATTGGGGGATAGCCGCCTTTTCTACAGCGGGAATCGCCGATGCACCGATCTCTGGTGCAGCGCAAGTGGTTGGTGGTCTTTGGATAGTCCTTGGTTCGGTTTTGTTCTTCGGGACCATCGTGGCGACCGTTACGACCTATTTTATGAGACCAATGCAGCGCCCACATAGGAAGATCATTGATACGATAGAATATAACCTCGAGCAATTAGATAACCTGACGATCGACGAACTCGATTTATTAAGAGAAACAACTGACACGCTAATTGTGCATGTCGAACGCTTAAAGAAAAAACAATCAAGAGAATAATCGAAATCTAACGATGGTTTAGATGGTTTGTATTATTTTTGGCGGTTCAAGCGGGATTTTCCAAGCCTACCGCGAATGATGGAAATGGGTTGTTAGCTCCCCCTAAAATCACAATTCTGAACGCCGGCTTTCCCGATAGCGGGCCCTCAATTTCAGAACTTCAGAGGCGACCTTGCGCCAGAAGCGGACCCTTAGGGCGGCATTAAGTTAACTGTCAATATAATTCACATTTTATAAAAAGACTCTGTTTGATTTCCTGAGTTACAATCACAATCCGAAAATCAAACAAAAATCGAAAGTGACATGGTCAATGAGTCTACGGAAACGGTCAGTACAGAAGAAAATCTAGATCCCATTGCTATCAGCGAGGAGCAGTTCAATCGCGCATCGTATCACGTCAAAGGTCTTAAAAGAGGCTTGGTGGAGTTCCTGAAAAAACCCAAGCGCGTGAATATTATAAATTTCCCGGTCGAGATGGACGATGAGAGCGTGCAAAGTTTCCAGGGCTTCCGCGTACAGCACAATCGCGTATTCGGTCCCGGCAAAGGCGGAATCCGATATCACCCGGATGTCACGATGGAAGACGTCATTTCGCTGGCCAAGCTGATGACCTGGAAGTGCGCGCTGGTTAATGTCCCCTTCGGAGGCGCCAAGGGTGGCCTCGTTTGCGATCCCAAGAAGCTGAGTGAAAAGGAACTGCGTCGTATCACACGTCGTTATACCTCCGAGCTGTACGACGAGCTTGGGCCACATCAGGACATCCCCGCGCCCGACCTCTATACCAATGAGCAGACCATGGCCTGGATATACGACACCTATGATGTTTTGCATCCGGGTTTCAACAACCGGCCGGTGGTGACCGGCAAACCTATCGAAATGGGTGGTTCCTATGGCCGCTACGAGGCGACTGGCAACGGTTGCCTGTTCTCCACGCAACGCTTTTTGTCCAAGGCGCTAATCCCGGATCATCAGGATGTTACAGGAATGCGCATCGCCATCCAGGGTTTTGGTGACGTCGGTGCAGTCGCAGCGAACGCTTTTCATCGTCAGGGCGCAAAGATTATCGCGGTCAGTGACAGTAAGGGCGGAATCTATAGCGAAGCGGGATTGAATCCGGAGGATGTAGAAGGTTTCAAGGGTCGGCAGGGAACCGTGGTCGGATTGAAAGATACCATGACCATCACCAACGAGGAACTACTAGAACTGGAGTGCGACATTCTGTTGCCGGCTGCGCTCGGAAACCAGATTCATGCAGGCAACGCGTCCAATATCAAGGCCAGTCTGGTCGTTGAGGGCGCAAACAATCCGACTACGCCGCTGGCCGACCGGATTTTACAGGAACGTGGAATTCATGTGTTGCCAGACATCCTCGTTAACGCCGGTGGTGTCACGGTCAGCTATTACGAATGGGTGCAGAACCAAGTTAACGAGCAATGGGACTACGATACCACCACCGAAAAGATGCATTCCAAAATTTATGCAGCCGTGGACACGGTGTTTGACCGCTGGCAGTCGTTCGTCGTCGGTGAAGAATCAACGCGGAATCACACGCCTGATTTTCGCACAATCGCCCTGATGATCGCCATTGAACGTGTCGCGCATGCGACCTTGTTACGCGGAATATGGCCATGAATCAATAGGACGGGTGTCCATTTTGGGTCGTAAATCGTCGCTGAATAACATAGCTTGAGCGTCTCCTTTCTCGTACGCAGATTCTCATAAAAAATCATAGCGGGAGGTAATATTCGGCCGATAGCTGCTATTTGTTTTATCTGGAGATGACTATTTGATAGTGCAGGTTGTCAGCCTGATTACCGAGTAACCTTTATGTTGCTGATCAACTCAAATTTATCGGGGATATTGCCATCAATGTCTTTGAAGTAACAGTTTGCATGGTTTGGTTTGCCATTCACAAAGAATGTGCAAAAGAGAGCACCAAAGTTGGCGCCCTGATCAAAAGTATAGACAGATGCCCACCACGGATCATTGTGACGATATTGTCTGCTTATGCTTAGACCCCCCAATCCTGAGACGAAGGCGAAGCTTTTTCCCTCTTCGATTACCATCTTATTCGCGGTCGAAGCTATGCGCTGCTTTTTAAAGCTGCTCATCAGATGTGTCCGTGAATATGAGTGTGTGTGACCCGTAGCCACGATTGCTCCCCCCTCGCGGCAGACTCGAAAGGGCTTCCAACCTACCTGGCTACCTTTCACCCCAACCTGCATCTTTTTTTGAGACTTGTGCCAGGAACAAATCCTCCATATGGAGTCAGTTTGAGCTAACTGTTTGCGTATATAAGCAACGTGATCGGGATTGTTCTTCGTGATGCTTGTTCCAATGCCCGAAAGAATGAAGAACAATCCTCGAAAAGTGCATACAGATTGCACGCCAAGATCACCACCGCAATTTATCTCGTCTATTCTGTCCAAACGGGCTTGCAACTTATCTTGATAGCCATCAGGTGAGTACCAAAGAATATCGTGGTTGCCGATGGATGCCAGATACGGGAAGTCCTCCCCAAGAATGTCTGTTATAAAGTTATCCCATCTAGTGGGATTGTTTTCGTAATCCAGATCCCCCTGATGCAACACTAAATCAGCACCCTCATCCTTGATCAATCGAAGTACCGCCCTGGAGTCACTGTTTATCCCCTGATCACCAATAAATGCGACGGTTACGGACTGCAATGATGCCAGGTTCTGAGAGCTGGCCCCGTTGAGCAAAGCGCAGTCGACAAAGACTACTGCCAGTATAAAACAGACTGCGGCCGTTACTCGATTTCTCATTATTTTAAATTTACTCGGATGCCCACCGGGTTACCATTTTGTAAAACAGGCACTAGATTAGTCGAAACGGGGAAATAATTAAAATAAGCGAGTGTCTCAGTTGGTGTTATCAGACTCCCTTTTGTAAAATCTCAGTGTCTGCTTCCGCATTTGTGGGGCATTCAATGCAAGTACCAAATTTAGTACATCATAGGGCAGCAGATGCCAATATATGGCAACATTTAAACGGCGCTTAGAATCCGGCATAAAAAAGCGTTCGCTATCTACGTTAAATAACGGTTATCTGCAAGCCATAGGGCGTATTTCGAAAATCACATGAAAGCCAGAATATTCAGGCAATGCCAGGAACTGTTCCCGGAATGGTCAACCCTCTCGATAGCAGATTTCGAATTTGATGATCCCAAGGGTTTTTCGTCATTTACCATGGGTATCCGGTCTAACAGGCCGGTGCAACCAGGCGCGGTCCTCTACCGTCGCATCGAGGGGAAAGAAAACGCGATACTGGATTTTGAAACCGAAAAGGAAGTGTTCCTCACCCTGGGTGCCCACGACATTGCCGCCCACTGTCACTACTACGATAAAACCTGCCGTATCGAGGCTTTCCACCGGGGGCGCAGCCTGATAGCCGACGATTTATTCGACCCTGATACCCTGCGGCAGATCGCCAACCAGCTTTATCGCTTTCATCAACTGATGCCGACGGGCCTGCCGCGACAATCCTTTTTTGAAATGCTGCATCACAAGTGGGGAAAACTGGCAAAACGAGTGCTCGAAAAGGAAACCGGCAGTTTTCCGGCCAATGAGCAAGCCATGTGCGAGGAATTGCGTGAGATCTACAGCCCGGATACCCGTGCCAAGGTGCAGCAATGTCTGCCCGAGGGCGAGTTAACTTTTTGCCACAATGACACTTACCACGGCAATATCATGAAGCTCGACAGCGGCGAGATAAGACTGGTTGATTTCGAGTTTTCCTGCCTCAACCACAGGACTTACGATTTCGCCAATTTATTTGCCGAAACGGTGATGCGCCATCAGCAACCGGAAAATCCCTACTTCCGTATTGCCGAGCCGGAATACAGCGACCATGAACTCGGTCTGTTGATCAATTACTACCTTGACAACGCCGAGTTCGAAAGCCAGCAATCAAGAGAAAATGAATTTCGGAAACTGCTGCGTGACACCAGGACGATGCTGATAGTGTCAGACTATAAATACGCCATGGCGGCTTTGCCATTAGCAGTCAATCCCGTCCAGAAGATTCGTTTTATCCCGTATGCTTACCAGCGCTTCAACAAGTTCCTGGCAACTTACGAAACACTGAGAAAGCAATTGTCGCCGCAAACTCCATGATATTTGGCTAATTTGTAATCGAGTTAAGCGCTGTGCCGGCAATTTCAATCCGGTACAGAAGATACCTCTTTTGATTCTCCTTTGAGGTTTCCGTTGGCCGGAACGGGGGTTGACTTGAACTGCAGGATGTCCTCCTCCGTAAACGCAGGTCCCAGAAGACGCTTGCCCAGTAAATACCGGGTCAGGTTTACAGGCGAAACTTTGGCCGTAACGCTCTCTTCCGCATCATTGAGACCCGCGGTTACACCCAACTCGTAGGCGTTTATGCATCCCGGCTTATAGCTTTTCGTCAGTGGATCTGCCAGCTCCGCCCCGTTTTCATAGATTTCCCACAATTTGCCGGGAGAGACCTTATCGCAGGTACCCCTCAGTAGTTTGAGCTGTAGCGTCATATCATTGCAGCCATGACGATTCAAGACACCCCAGAAAAAGGACTTGAGATAGCCCGAGGTGAAAGCGACTTCCTCGGATTTTTGAAATAACTTCCTGTGACTCGCCAAGGCATCCAGTATCTGGCGGTGAATCAGTACGCCAGTATTTCCGGCTGCTTTTTTATACCGCCGATTTTTCCCAAAACCAAACATAGTCCCCCTGCTGAAATGGTATTCCTGTTATCACTGACACGCGACAGATTACCATAACAAGCGGCCGGTATAACCACTTGTGCAATATTTCATATTCCGATGTTAATCCGCTGGCAAGCGGTTATCGGTAAGTGAGGAGTGCGATCAATTTTGTCGATACCGCAAAAGTCGCGTAAAACCGCGATTATTGACGAAAGCCACCGCAGCCCTGGCGGGCCGCGGCGACTTACGAGAAAGGAGCTAAACCGCTGCTTCAGCTTTTTCCTTGTGCTCGAGCGTGGCGCCCGCGCTGCCGATTGCAATCGACTTCGGCTTCATAGCCTCGGGAACTTCCTTGACCAGGCTAATGGTCAACAGGCCGTTTTTAAGGTCGGCGCCGCTGACTTCAATGTGGTCGGCAAGATTGAACTTGCGCTCGAAGCTGCGGTTTGCGATGCCGCGATACAGGTATTCCCTGTCTTTGCTATCGTCGGCTTTTTTGCCCCGTACACGCAATTCGCCTTTTTCGACCTGGATATCGAGCTCGCTTTCTTCGAAGCCCGCAACCGCGATGGTAATCGCGTAGCGATCCTCTCCGGTAGCCTCGATATCGTAAGGCGGGAAACCGACCGTGGCTTTTTGACTGCGCAACGCGCTATCCAGTAGTGAACCCATACGGTCGAAACCGATGCTACTGCGGTACAGGGGGGATAAATCGATAGTTGTCATAACAAATTCTCCTAAAGAAGCAATTGATAAACGTGCCGCCATTCTCTTAGAGACCTGGCGATCACGGACACTATCTGGGAATTTTTACTGTGATTTCAAGAACCGGCCGGGAATTTTTTTACCTATCCCTGCTTTTCAAGCCACTTGACCAGGTGGGAAAATGGTAACGGACGCGAAACGATGAATCCCTGCACCTGATCGCAGCCAATCTCGGCGACAAGGTCCCAGTCCTGCTGGTCCTCAACACCCTCGGCGACCACCTTCATATTGAGCTTTTTTGCCAGCAGTACGCTTGACTCGAGAATCGCACGCGCCGAGGCTTCCTGCGCTGCGCCATGCACGAATGCTCGATCAATTTTAAACTCGGTAAACGGGATGCGTTGCAGCTGCTCCATCGATGAATAACCCGTGCCAAAATCGTCGATCGACAGGTTAAACCGTTTCAGCGACAGTCGGCTCAGGATATCGAGCGCGACCGACAGATGCTCCATCAAGCGGCTCTCGGTGATTTCGAAGGAAATGCTCGAGGCCTCCAGACCGGATGTTTCCAGCATTGTTGAAACCCGGTCCGGCCATTCGAGGTCGGTCAGTGAATCGACCGACAGGTTGATCGCAATGTTGAGATTGTAACCCAGCGATTTCAATTCTGCTGCATACTCCAGCACCTTGACCAGGACAACATCGGTCAATTCCTTTATCAGCCCGTTTTCTTCGGCCATGGTGATGAAAGCGTTGGGCTTGATCAATCCCTTGATCGGATGATTCCAGCGAACCAGTGCCTCAACACCGACAACCTGGCCGGATTTGATATCGACCTTGGGTTGGAAATAGGTGTCCAGTTGATCGTTAGTAATCGCATTTTCCAGCTCCATCAGTGGAGCGGGTCCGACCAGCATCATCGTGCCTTCCTGGCGAATCTGGTCGAGCGAATCAAGCAGTTCGCTTAGCTTGGCAGGCGCTGCCGGTTTTTCCAGTACGCCGAGCACATGCAAATCGTGTTCGATGGCAAGCTTCTCCACCGTCTTCAGGATACGCAAATCTTCACCACTGGTTAAAATCAGCGAACCCGAGAATTTCCTTTTAGCCAGGTGACGAATGAACTCAACGCCATCCATTTCCGGCATGTTCAGATCGCATATCACAACATCGACACCGTCGCCCTTCTGCTCCAGGATCTCCTGTGCGGCCGGGCCTGACATCGCATTCAGTACCCCTGAAATACCCAGATCATTCAGCATTACCGTCATCACCCGGTGCATGATGTAGTCATCATCTACCAGCAGCAACTTGATACTGAACTGGGTGACATCTTCATCTTCAGCAGGCAGCTGCGGGCTGAATTCAGGTTCCACAACCGGTGCCGGGCTCTCAGCTATCGGTTCATCCAGATATTCTTCAATAAAGGCTGTCGCCTCTGCGGCATGCTGACGCAATGGAGGAATCATATTTTCGATCTGCGGCCAGGCCTCATCGGTCGCCTTTGATTCCAGCTGCTGGCAGGCATGTGCCATGGCCATTGCGCCGAGGCTGCGTGACGATGATTTCAACTTGTGCGCGTATTCGGCTACCTGTTCGCTGTTCTTCCAGGCAAAGGCCTGCTGAATGTTTTCAACCTCGTTTACAAGCGCCTTATTATAGGATTGCAGCAGGCGCCTGTGCAGGTCGGGTTTATTCCCGGTGGATTGCACCAGTACGCTCAGATCGATTGCCTCGTCTACCCGCAAGTCAATAGAATCCTGGCCATTCCCCACGTCTTCCACGATCACATTGTCCGGCGCCCACTTATCAAGTACGTTGCGTAGATCATCGAGTTCCACCGGCTTGGGAATAACGTCATCCACCCCGACCGCGAAACATTTTTCGACATCCGCTTCCAGTGCATTGGCAGTAATCGCGATGACCGGCGCCCGCAAACCCTGGTCATTTTCCTGCTGCCGGATTTCCTGCACCAGTTCGTAGCCGTTCATTTCCGGCATGCGCATATCGGTTAACAACAGGTCGTAGTGACCCTGTTGCCAGAGTTCAAGTGCCAGTGCACCGTTAGCGACATAGTCAGCGCGATAACCCAGAATATTCAATTGTGCCGCCATCAACTCCTGGTTAATCAGGTTATCCTCGGCAACAAGTATGCGCGACCTGTCACCTTTGGATTGATCGTCTTGCGATTTAGCTGACTCCGGAAAATCAACCACGCTGCCGATGGGCGTTGACGGTGCCTGGTCAAGCGTTACCCAGAAAGTGCTGCCCTCGCCCGGTTTACTGTTGATCTCAAGTTCGCCCTTCATCAGATCCACCAGCTGCCTGGTAATCACGAGCCCGATACCGGAACCTTCAACACCGCTGAACTCCGCGCCCAGACGATTGAAAGGCTGGAACAGCTCCTTGAGTTTTCTGGGAGAGATGCCTACTCCGGTATCGCGAATACCGATTCGTAATGATTTGTCCTTTCCGAATTCGGAAACAACACTGACGGTACCTTTCTCACCGTTATACTTGATCGCATTCGTCAACAGATTCAGAAATACCTGCTTGAGCCGAATCGAGTCAGCAAAGACGTTTATGCGCTCAAATTGCGTCGCGTCGAATTCCATGCGTATATTGCGCTCGTATGCGAGCGGCTCAACCCAGTGAACGCTATCGCTTAAAACCTGAAACAGCGATACCGGCTCCAGCGTTATATCGCTTTCACCTGCTTCGATGCGTGATAGGTCAAGTATCTGGTCGATCAACGACATCAGGTGTTTACCGGCGCGATTTATTTCGTTGGCGTTGGCGAGATGTTGCTCATTCAGGCCACGGTCATATTCAAACAACTGTGAAAATCCGAGAATCGCGTTCAACGGGGTGCGCAGCTCGTGACTCATGCTGGACAGAAACTCGGACTTCGCCTGGTTGGCCTGCTCCGCCTGAAGCTTGGCCTCGATTAATCGTGCTTCGGCCTCTTTACGATTGGTAATATTTTCGTGGATCGTGATGACGCGCTCCCAGGTATCTTCGTAACCTCGCACCAGGGTTACAATGGAACGGGTTTCGAAATAAGACCCGTCGAGACGCGAGTCGACCCGTTCCGCACTGTAAAGCTTTTCGTCACTGGCAAGCGCAGCGATTTCCTTTGCGTAGTACTCCACCCACTGCGCATCCCACCAGTCGTCAACATCTGCTTCGCCAGCCAGGAACTCCTCTTTCGAGTCGGCCTCATGCATCCGTAACAATGCCTCGTTAACATCGGTAATACGTGTCTGCTCAACCAGTTCCTTCAGGAGTCTTGGATTTTTATAAAAGTACTCTTCGAGGTTTTCGATCCCCTGGAAGCGGAGCTTGTCGACTACAGTCTTGATTTCCGAATAGTCTTCTTCCTGAACGCCCAGCGGCATATGGGTAAATAACGAGCTGAATCGTTCTTCGCTCTTTTTCAGTGCCTGAATCGCCGTTTCCGATTCAGAAACATCCTGAACCATGCCAAAGCTTGACTCCAGTTTGCCCTTGTCATCGAACACGCCCTGCTGGTATTCACGCAAGTGTCGAGTCTCTCCCTTTTTGGTGACAACCCGGTAATCGAACACATGACACTTGCCGGGCTGCAGCAGTTCTGCAGAATTGAGATTCTCGAGATAATGCGCCTTGTCTTCAGGATGGATAATCGATTGGATCTGTTCCGGATTACGGTAAAGCTTTTTAAGTTCGCCCTGATTGATACCTAGAACATCGGCCATTTCGGCGGAGTAACTAATGGGTTTGTTGGCTTTTTCGTCCCATTCCCAGATGCCGAGGTTGAGCATCTTTGACAGTTCCTGGCTTCGTAAATCGCGGGATTCGATCTGTGCCCGGGCCTCATCCAGCTGTGCCTGCAACTCGGCAATCTCGTCACGTAAGGACTGCTCGGTTGAACTGGCTTTGGTGGTTTTTTTGGTTTTTGCTGTCAAGGCATTGCTACAAAAGTTGCACAGCGCTAAGTATAGGTGTCAATTTGGCGGAAATCTTGAGCAAATTCCCGCATTTGTGACCTGTATCTCCAACCGGGAAATGGTAATTCTTATCGCAAATAAAGCGCGATTTCTATCGGTGGACCCTGATCCTTGCGCATGCTGATTTCGAGACAGGCTTTTCTTGACGCCTGGTTTCGTGTCTCGCAATTCAGGTTATAATCTGGCATCAATTAAACCTAGCGAGCACCAACATGGCAGAAACTCCGTCGACAATGCTGGAAATCGGCACCCAGGCACCCTCATTTTCACTGCTAGAACCCGCCACTGGCAACCAGGTGAGCCTTTCGGATTATTGCGACAAGCCGCTATTGGTGGTTTTCTCGTGTAACCACTGCCCTTACGTCCTGCACATCATCAAATCCTTCAGTGAATTTGCGAATGCGGCACAAAATCGGGGCCTTGGTGTTGTCATGATCAGCTCGAATGACGTCACTGGATACCCGGCCGACAGCCCGGAAAAAATGGTTGAGCTGGCACAACAACATGGATTCGAGTTCCCGTACCTGTATGACGAAACACAGCAGGTTGCGCAATCCTATCGGGCCGCCTGCACACCTGATTTCTTCTTATTTGATGCGTCGCACCGGCTGGTGTATCGGGGGCAATACGATGCATCGAGACCTGGCAATGATGTTGCCGTCAGCGGTAGCGATATGAAAGTCGCTGTCGATGCGCTGTTTGCGAACAGACCACTGTCGCGGGAGCAGATTCCGAGCGTTGGTTGTAACATCAAGTGGCGTGCTGACAACGCACCCGATTACTTCTGAGCTTTAAGCGCCACGGAGTCGGCGTGATCGGCTTTCATCGCATCAACCTTGTCCATTACTTCCTGCAGGGTAAGCTGGTGATCCTTGCCGCCACCGAAGATTTCGCCAAATTCGGTTATCAAGTCGCTTAGTTTGTCATTTGCTACCGAGAGTTCGGTACGCAGTTCTTCATTTTCGCCCTGTAGTGTGGAGATCTCCTCGACCACCGCCTCGTCCTCCGATGCAACCTCGACTCGTGGCTGGAGGCATTTGTATGCCTTTACTAAATTATCCAGGGCAGTATCCAGCGTGGTGATTTGTGCTCTTTTACCTCGGTATAAGCTCTCGATCAAATGTTTGAAAAAATCGGTTTCGTGTTTGTCAATATCGGACAGCGTGCTCCTCAACTCGTCGCCTTCAAGTTGATATACCGCCTGTAAATAAGATTCGGTTTGCTGTTTACGCAAGGAAGAACGTCCCTTGATAGCTGCAGTAAGTTTCGCAATATCCCCGCGTTTACGCCGCCTGCGAACCAACGTTACCAGTAACCAGACCAGTAACAGTACCAACAACAGTACGAAACCTTCGACCAGCAGAATAAAATAAATAGCATTGACTTCAAGCATCGAATCACTCTTCATCTAGAACCAGTGCAGGCGTGGCCTTACCCCTTTTCAGGAACCACCAGCCAACAATAAACAACAACAAAAGGAACAGGTTAACCCCAACGATGACCACACCGACGATTTTCCAGTCGATGTCTTCCGATGGCGTCAACGGTTCAGCGGGATCATCCCGGGCGGCACCGGTTTGTTCGGGTTCGGCAATGGGTGGCGCACGATAAACACCGAGCATCGAGAATGTCCCGAGATCAAGGTCCCTGATCTCGTTCGTCTGGGACTGTGCCGAAACCTTGACATGCGCACGATAGAGGCCGTCCTGATCGGTCTTCACTTCGGTATGCAACCATCCCGCCAAGGACTCAAGCGCAAGGCTGTTCTTTGAGCCGTCCGGTGCCTCGATGTCGACATCGGCCGTCAAACCATCCGGTTTCAGGTATTCTTCCCGAGCACGCAGCTTGAGTTCATAAATACCCGGTGCCTGTTGCGCTTCGATTTTGACCTCGACCGGCCACTGCACTTGCATATCGAAACGCTTGCTGCGGTTAAAGGTCTGACTATCGGCTGATATGATAAAACTGTGTGTGCCTTCGGCAAATTTACGATCGGATTGATAGAGGTACCGCCCCTTGTCCTTGCGCACTTTGGTGAGAATCATCTGGTGGCTGGTCTCGTTGCCCTCAACATCGATGTGTGAAATCTCGAAATCAACAAAGCGCAGAAAGCTGTTGCGGCTGATTTTCTGATCACGATTAAACAACTCGGCTGTCACCTCCAGGGCTTCCCGGGGGGTAGCGTAGGCCGGCATACCACCAACCTGCAGTTTCAGATCCGTGACTACCATCAGTCGATTATCCGGATCCATCTCGGCATCGATACGCCAGCTGCCAGCCTGTGGTTTTTTGACCGTTATCAATTCGTATCCCTGGTCGCTACGCCAGCGGGATCCACGCGGTTTCAGCGCGCTCAGTGCCGGGCTATCCGGGGGAATCAACAGTGTCGGCTCACTGGTATCGGTACGAAACAGCAACAGGGTCATTTCCCTGATACTGGAATCAATCTGGAATTCCCTGCCTTTCAGCGCAACCGTATCCGGTTTGCTGGCGCGTTCAAACATCCTGAAAAAAACTTTTTGCAGTTCGGCTGCGCTTTGCGCTACCGCAAATGAACCCCCGGTTTCAAGGGCAAGTTGTTTCAGCAATACTTCGTCTGTACCGTGCGACAATGCGATTGCATGGACCTGCGCCTGTGCCTGCTTGAGCGCGGCCAGGCTCTTGCTCAGAACCCTGGCACGTGATGCCTGGTTCTTCGCGGCATCAGAAGAAACATCGACTTTACCGTCGGTTAACAACAACAGGATGCGCTGGGTATTTGCGTCCGCCTTACCCCAGCCTACGCTGGCGCGTGCGAGTGCACTTTCGATATCGGTTAACAGCGCATTGGAGTGTATTTCATCGGCGCCTGAATCGGCCAGACTGCGCCAGGCATCGTCCACCACACCCCACTTCACGCTCATATTAACGTAACGTCCGAAGGTCCAGACGCCGGCCCGTGATCCGCTCGGTAACAGTCCGTTTATCAGTTTTAACGCCGGGACGCGCAAGTTCTGCGGATCGGTCTGCTTCATGCTTCCGGAAACATCGATTACGATCCGAAAGTCATAGCGGGCCTCTGCCGCTAATAACTGGTCCTGGGAAAGGACAGATATTAAAAGCATATATAGACAAATACGCTTGCGCATTGGTATAAGAAAGAGTTATCTACATATGCTTTATCGGCCAATAACGGAACTTCTAAACATTAATTAGAGCCCCAACAGAATGCGCCACACAATATCAGACCATAACAAGACAAAAGATCGCGTTTAAATGCCCTTCGATCCCGAAAATCCAGAGATTAATACCCGGGTCTATAATTTTTGTGTCCGGGCATTCCGCACTACCAAGAAACTGCTGAAGCTCAATATCAAGCTGCACCAGGACGAAAATGCAGAGCACAGTACGGTGCAGCAGGGCGATATCTTTCTATTCAATCATTTCGCACGATTCGAAACTTTCATTCCGCAATACCTGATCAACGAGGCCACGGGTGCCTATTGCAGGTCCGTTGCCGCGGCGGAGTTTTTTGAAGGCGACGAGAGATTCAGTCAATTCCTTTACTCCATTGGCGTTGTTCCGAACGACCTGCCAAACCTGTTTCCTTTCCTGGCACGCGAAATATTGCACGGCCGCAAGCTCGTCGTGTTTCCGGAAGGAGGCATGGTCAAGGATAAACGCGTGGTCGATCGGAAAGGCGAGTTCAGTGTTTTCTCGCGCACCGCCAACGAACGTCGCAAACACCACCGCGGGTCGGCAGTGATCGCGCTTGCGGTGGATGCGTTTAAAACGGCGTTACTACATGACTTCTCGGCCGGTAAGTATGACCGTGTAGAACGCTGGGCCGAGCAACTGGAATTTGATACCGTCGAACACTTGATGCAGAAGGCGATAAAACCCACGGTAATCGTCCCCAGCCACATCACCTTTTACCCGATCCGAGTGAGTGACAACATACTGCACCAGGCAGCGCGCCTGTTTAACCGGGGTATCAACAAGCGCTTCGCCGAGGAATTGATCATCGAGGGCAACCTTTTGTTCAAGGAAACCGACATGGATATCCGGTTTTCGCGGCCGATCATCGCCGGTGATTACTGGAGCTGGTGGGAAAAGAGACTGCTTCCCAACGTCGTTCACCGATTTGATACCCTGAACGAATTATTTGCGCTCAAACCCAGCGCCGGTCATTGGGGTGGGCGCATTCATGCAATCGGCATGAAGGTTAAGTCCAACCATGTACGCGATGATTACATGCGCTCCATGTACGAGGCGGTTACCGTCAATCTCAGCCATATTGCGTCCCTGATTATTACCAGGCTGTTTGAGCAGGGCCTGACTCAAATCGACTGCGGTCGGTTTCATAAAATGCTCTACCTGGGTATCAAGCTGTTGCAGAAAACCGAGTACCACTTGCACCGCAGCTTGCGCAATCCGGAAGAGTACGACGCCATTATTAACAGGGGCAGCAGTCGGCTCGATCAATTTCTCAAAACGACGACAACTATGAAGCTGCTGCATGTAGACCAGGGTAAATACGTGATCGATCAGAAGCTGATCGAGGATTTTCACGTCGACGACGTTCGTACTGAAAATTTAATCAGCGTCTACGCGAATGAAGTCACGCCATTGTCCAAGATCATCCGAATCATCTCCAACGCGATGCAGCAAGCCGATAAAATCAATGCGCGTGCGCTCGCCGATTATCGATTTAACGACCAGCTGCTGGCCTTCGAGTGGGATCAAGAAAAGTACCAGCGCGAACGCTACGAGGCGATTAATTCGCAGCAAACACAAACTGCCGATGCCAACTGGTATTTTCTCAAATCGAAAGACAAATCAGCTTCGGCAGTACTCCTGGTTCACGGGTTCCTGTCGGGCCCGGCAGAATTGAGAAGTCTTGGTGAACGCCTGCATGCAGCCGGCCACCATGTACTCGGCGTGCGACTCAAGGGGCATGGCACATCACCCTGGGATTTGCGCAACCGTAACTGGCATGAGTGGGTCGCGTCGGTCGAACGAGGTTACGATATTCTGAAGGCTTACAGCCAGTCGGTACACATCGTCGGCTTCTCGACAGGTGGCCTGCTGGCCCTGAGTCATGCCGCCAATAATCCGAACGTCCGGATTAAATCGGTGACCAGCGTCAACGCCCCGGTGCATTTCAAGAACAAAAACATGGTTTTTGTGCCCCTGGTGCATCATGCCAATCGACTCGTGAGTTGGGTGAGTTCCGAAGGCCTGGTACCCTTCACCCCCAACCAACCCGAAAATCCGGAAGTAAATTACCAGCACATCCCGGTCAGGGCGTTATATCAATTACAGCAATTTATCGACCATTTAACTGCAAATAGCCTCACGATCAATGCAGATGTCTACCTGTACCAGGGAGATAAGGATCCGGTCGTAGCGCCTTCCAGCGTTAAAACCCTTGATAAACTGATTATTGCTGAAAACAAGGCCCTGGTTACACTCGACAGTGATATCCACGGTGTGGTTTATCAAAATATCGACGATGTACAACAAAAGATCTGCGCATCTATTCTATAATTAATATTATGTGAGACTGGCAGATAAGGACAAAGCACAGTAGTTTCAAGGCTTGAAACCCGGTATATGCATCACCCAACACGCTTACTCGTCTACGGCTTTGCAATCGTCATCCTGATGATGGTTACGCTGGCCTTCATCGCGTTCTACGCAACCAGCGATACTAATGGCAACGTAAACCAGCAGGTTTCGCAGCAGCTCGAGAAAATAAACCTGATAAACGAGCTGTCGACGATCATCCAGCACCGCACCCGTTTCATGCAATCGATGCTGCTGCATGACGAAGAATTTATCGAGGCCGAGTCATGGCCGAATTTCAATCGCCTGGAAGGTGCCTATACCGAAACCCGGACACGGTTGTTACCCTTGCTGGCACCTCGCGAGCGCGAAATCATGGAGGCGATCGACCGACTTGATCGTGACATCAACGACTTGAATCGACAGGTATCGGTGCTGTTTCTGAACGGCAGTCGTGACGAAGCCAGTAAGATCCTGCTGCGGGAAGTGTTGCCCAAAACAGCGCCTTTGCTCTCACACCTGTCGGAACTCACCCAGGCGCAACGCATGGATGTACAAAAAGCGCTGCTCATGGCCAGCAGTGACACTGAAAAAAGTCGCACCCAGATCGTTATTTTTTCGATTATTGCAGTTTTGATCAGCCTGGCTGTGACCTGCATCGCAATTTGGTATGGTCGCAAGCTATCGGGCCAATTGCAGAATATGAACGATTACCTGGAGCAGAAAATATATGAACGAACCGAATCGTTGCTCGATACACAGAAGGAGTTGCTCGAAGATAACAACGAGTTAACGCGCATGGCTCTAACCGACAGTTTGACCGGGCTGTCCAATCGCACCAGCATGAACCAGATTCTGCACAAGGAATTTGCCCGGTTTGAACGCCACGATCAACGTTTCGGTATCATCATGCTGGATATCGATAAATTCAAGAATATTAACGATAGTTATGGCCACGACACCGGAGACAAGGTATTGAGACAGCTGGCAACCATTTTCGAAAACGCGATACGTGCCAGCGATTTCGTCGCACGCTGGGGTGGTGAAGAATTCCTGATTTGCTGTACCACGATCGAAGAGGTGGATTTGCTGCCAATCGCCGAGACCATAAGAAAGCTCGTCGCAAGTACCACCTTCGAGACCGCCGGACAGATCACCGCCAGCCTCGGATGTGCGGCGATTGTGAAAGGCGAAAGCATCGGCGAACTGATCAAGCGTTCCGACGTTGCGCTTTACGAAGCAAAAAATAACGGCCGCAATCAAACAGTTGTTTCTGAATTCACCGATATCTCGCTGATCCAGGACCCGGACGATAACCTGGACACGGATTCCCACGACATTTGATCCGCAATCCCGGTTACCGCGGCATTGCGGAACTATAATATCCCGATTCGCAGTTCAAACTTTCCAGGCCTAGTCGATGGAATGCAGCTCAACAGTCCGGTCCGGGCCTCGGCTAAACCAGGCGTGATGAACTTTACCCGTCCCATGCTCAAAAAACAGTTTCAGGCTATGGGTCACAACCGGAAAGGCCAGTTCATTCCAGGGAATCTGCTCACGGGTAAACATCCCGACGTCGAGGCTCTCGTGTCCCGCTGAAATTTCTTTACTGGCAAGTTCGCCATGGAATATCAAATAAACCTGTGAAATATAAGGCATGCTGAAAATTCCGAACAGGGTCAGCGGGCCGGCCTGCGCGTTTGCTTCTTCCATCGCTTCACGAGCCGCGGCTTCAGCCACGGTTTCGTTGTTTTCCATGAATCCTGCGGGCAAGGTCCACAAACCATAGCGCGGCTCGATGGCTCGCTTGCAAAGCAATATTTTATCATCGAGTGTCAGCAGCGCACCGCAAACATTATTCGGATTCTGGTAATGCACGTAGCCGCAGTGATCGCAAACAAAGCGCTCGCGATTATCGTCGACCGGAATCTTCAAGGTAACCGGCTGGCCGCACTGGCTACAATAGTTCATTGCTGTACCAGCCTAGCTGCATCGAGTAACAATGATTTCACCTGCCGCATGCCCTGCTCCATGTTAACCATAATATCCCGCATGCTAATAGGCTCATCCTCAACTCCTGCGGCCCAGTTAACAACCAGGGCAAGACAGGCATACTCGATCTCCAGTTCGCGCGCCAACGCCGCTTCCGGCATGCCCGTCATGCCGACCACATTACAGCCTTCGTTGCGCATTCGGTTTATTTCGGCCGCAGTTTCGAGACGCGGACCGTTAGTACTGCCGTAGGTTCCTGATACAACCAGGGGCTGCCCCTTTTGCAAGCCGACCTCGGTCAGCACCCCGCGCAACTCGGCGCTGTAGGGCCAACTGAAATCAACATGCATCACTTGCGCGTCTTCGCCGTCAAAAAATGTCTGTTCACGTCCTGAACTGTAGTCGACCAACTGGTTCGGCACCACCAGGGTTCCGGGTTTCATCTCGTCGGTTATGCCACCAACGGCGTTGACCGAGATGATCCTGGAGACGCCGACCTGCTTCAGTGCCCAGATATTTGCACGATAGTTGACGCGGTGTGGCGGCACGCGATGCCCGGGGCCGTGGCGCGGCAGGAAAACGACCGGAATAGATTGCCAGCGACCCTGCAAAACATCCGCCGAAGTATCACCATACGGGGTACGTCGTGGCGCCTGCTCTTCGAGACTGAAGTCTTCTCCCAGCGAATAAAGACCGCTACCGCCGATGATCGCCAGCATCAGTCAACCTTTGCAGGCAAGGCATAAATACTCGAAAGATTGCGAAAATGCCCGTTCAAGTCCATGCCAACACCGTAGACATAGCAGTCGTTGCATTCGAGCCCGACATAGTCCGGCAGGACATCCGCCTTCTTGCGTTCGTGCGTCTTGCCGATCAGGAAAACGCTGCTGCACTTGCTAGCACCGTGCTTGAGACAGTAGGACTTGACTTCTTCAAGCGTATAACCCTGGTCGTAGATATCATCGACGATAATCACGTTGCGATCTTTAATCTCGTTTTGGGGGTAGGCCTTCCACAATACATCTTTACCGAGCGTCTTAAGACGATAGCGCGTGGCATGCACGTAATCGAGCGTTAGCGGAAAGTTCCAGTAACGCAACAGCTGTCCGGTCAAGTACAGCCCGCCATTCATGACGCATAACACCAGCGGAAAATCCTGTTCGCTGTCCGCTTCAACCTTGCGCGCAAGTTCCCCGATCGCCTGTTCGACCACTTTCTCGTCGTACAATAATTCGGCCGTCTGGTGGACCTGTTGGGCTCTGTCAGCATTCATGTCAGGAATTATCAATCGCAATGGGTTCGCCAATATGAATTGTCGACGTCGGAAATGCAATCTCGGCGTTATTCGCCTCGACGATATCGGCAATGCGCAACATCACGTCCTGTTTAACCTGGTGAAATTTTCCCCACAGCGTGGTCCTGGTAAAGCAGTAGATGAAAAAGTCGACCGACGAATCTGAAAATTCATTGAAGTTAACCATCAGGGTCTTGTCGGAATCGATTTCGTCGTGCGACCTCAACATGGCTTCCACCTCGGCCACAACCTTATCCATGCTGGTCAGGTCTGAGTAACGCAGGCCGATGGTCTCGTAAATACGACGATTGGCCATGCGCGAGGGATTTTCAACAATGATTGTCGTGAAAACGGAGTTGGGTACATACAGCGGCCTGGACTGAAAATCACGGATCATCGTTACCCGCCAGCCAATGTTCTCCACAGTGCCCTCGATGTCACGATCGGGCGAGCGGATCCAGTCACCAATAACAAACGGCCGGTCAAAATAGATAATCAGCCCACCGAAAAAATTGGCGAGCAGGTCCTTGGCGGCAAAACCAACCGCAATGCCACCAATACCGCCCATCGCAAGCACACCGGAAACGCTGAAACCGAGAGTCTGCAGTATCACCAACGCCGCTGTGATAATAACCGCGAGGCGCACCAGTTTACCGATTGCGAGGACCGTATGCTTGTCGACCCGGTCCGATTCCTGGCCGAATTCCTGTTCCGCGCCGCGGATAATTCCGAGCACAAACCAGGTGATACAGACCAGTACCCCGACGTCTCGTACCGAGTCAGAATAGGTGAAAATAGTGCTCTGGGTTTCGGCATAGATAATTTCAACCGCGATATCCAGCCCTGCGAGCCAGATTATCCAGGTAACCGGGCGCATCATCGCACCGAACACAATTTCATCCCAGCGTGTGGGCGTTCGGTAAAGCTTTTTATGAATTCGTGCGAGCAAGCGCTTGGCAAAAAAACTGACGACTGCAGTAATCAATACAACGATGAAAACCTGCACTATCCAGATCGATTCCCGTTCTATCCAGGGTAACCAGTTTTCCAGGTCAAACATTATTCAAACAAGTCTCCGCTTTCAGCCAGACCCAGCCGATGATTAAAGCTTTGTAATTCTTCACATGCATTTTGCCAGGCTTGAGAGTTGAACATATCTTTACAGGTCGCCTGTCCGTGCAGGCGAATCATGCGCAGCTGCGACGTGGGATTAGAATAACCCTGTAGCGAATTCAGCACTTCGTCTGCGCCCTCGGCATTATTACAAACCAGCAGGATGTCACAACCGGCTGCAAGCGCGTGTTCCGCACGTTGCGGGTAACCGCCAACCGCCTCGGCTCCGCTCATGCTTAAATCGTCGCTGAAGACAGTGCCTTCGAATTGCAGCTGCCCGCGCAGGATTGTCTCGATCCAGTAGCGCGAGTAACCCGCGGCATTCTGATCAACCTGGTCATAAATGACATGCGCCATCATGATGCCGGCTAAATGAGTCGCGATAACCCGTCGAAATGGTACCAGGTCGAGCGCTTCGATTTCACTGATGCTGCGTCGATCGAATGGCATCACGTGGTGCGAGTCCCCCTTGACCGATCCGTGACCCGGAAAGTGCTTGCCAACTGCCTCCATGCCCGCCCTGCGCATGCCTCGTATCCAGGCATTGGCCAAATGAGAAACGGTCTCCGGATCCCGGTGAAACGCGCGATCACCGATCACACTGCTGACCGGACTGGCGATATCCAGCACCGGCGAAAAGCTCAGATCAACACCGTAATAGAGCAGCTCTGCAGCCATTACCCAGGCAAATTTCTCGGCCAGTTGGAGCGCCTGCCCCGCATCCTCGTCGTAAAGATCACCTAGCAGGCCCATCGCCGGAATCGCCTGGAATCCGTCACGAAAGCGTTGTATCCGGCCACCTTCATGATCGACAGCCACCACCAGCCGTGGATCTCTGAGCTTATGAATTTCCGCGCACAGCGCCGCGAGTTGCTCCGGATTCCGGTAATTGCGGCTGAACAGGATCACACCACCGACCTGTGGATCCAGCAGACGCTTACGATCTTCCGCTTCGAGTTCGCAACCGGCGATATCGAGCATGACAGGTCCCAGACTCACTAATCAGACTCCAGGATTACGACCGCAGCTACGGCAATTCCCTGTTCACGTCCGATAAAGCCGAGCCCCTCGGTCGTGGTCGCCTTGATATTGATTGCGGTGGCCGGGGTCTCCAGATCCTCGGCGAGAATCGCGGTCATTGAGCCGATATGAGGTGCCATTTTTGGCACCTGTACGATGATCGTGATATCGGCATTACCCAGCCGAAAGCCATCGGTATCGATCAACTGTTTAATTTTGCGCAGAAATTCACGGCTATCCCGATTTTCATTGCGTACATCGGTATCGGGAAACATCCGGCCGATATCGCCGCGTCCCAGGGCACCGAGTAAGGCATCGCACAGCGCGTGAATAAGCGCGTCACCGTCTGAATGGGCGACGACTGCCTTGTCGCAGGATACGAAGACGCCGCCCAGGGTAAATCCGTTTCCTTCGACGAAGGCGTGCACATCATACCCGTGTCCAATCCTGGTCATGCTCTTCGAAATCCAGTCTCAATCGACTAAAAGCGGATAATTATAACCGCAGGTTATGCTAACTACACCCGACTTAGTGCATGTATGTTGAAAAGTAATGCGCTGAATAACAGCAAGGCGCCAGCCTGGTGTAAGGCACCTAACCATACAGGCACCTGCATTAACAGGGTAGCGATGCCGAGTATCAGTTGCAGGACAACCATCATGCCTACCAGCTTGAAACTGCGCTGCAGCCTTGTCTCCTCGAAGTGCAAGCGCCCCCTGATATACCAGGCAATCAGAATTATTCCGGCCGTAACGGCCAGCCAGCGATGGTTGAACTGTACCGTGACCATGTTTTCCAGCGGGTTCAGGTACCACGGTGATAATGCGCCGATGCCCTCGGGTATCAAACTGCCTCCCATCAACGGGAAAGTATTGAAAATCAAGCCGGCATCCAGCCCGGCAACAAAACCACCGGAGACGATGGTCACCAGTACCAGGATAGCTAATCCAAGGGACAGTAAGCGCCAGCCGGTAACGGTCGACTCGGCCAGTCGACGATAGCTGGCTGTCGTCGCGAGGTTGAATATCGTCCACAGGATGAATCCGTAAATCAGGATTGCACTGAGCAAATGTGCACTTAATCGGTATTGACTGACATGCGGATTACTGACCAGCCCGCTTTTAACCATGTACCAGCCCAGCAATCCCTGCAATCCACCCAGTACAAACATGATCACCAGGCGGGGCGTCAATCCCGGTTTAATCATTTTACGCAACCAGAAGTAAACAAACGGCAGCAGGAATACCAGCCCGATTAAACGTCCCAGCATCCGGTGCGAGTACTCGAACCAGTAGATCGATTTAAAACCCTCGAGCGTCATGTCGCTATTGATTTTCTGAAACTCGGGAAACTGCTGATATAGCTTGAATTCCGCCAGCCACTGCTCCGCACCCAACGGCGGTAGCATTCCGGTCGGATGCCAGGTGACCATGGAAAGCCCCGAGCCGGTGAGGCGCGTGACGCCACCAAGTATTATCATCGAAAAAATCAAAACCAGACAAACCTGCAACCAACGCGTTATCGCACGATCGTTTTCGCTAATCTCATTCATATGGAACGGGTATCTAGTCTCCAGGATCTGCCGCCGTAACCGGCAGTCAGCACCACACTGCGTAATTCTATTACAGACGCCCAAAAAAAAAAGGCGCCTATGGGCGCCTTTCTCGTCCTCGCTGCCGCTATTATTCTTGTATGGCAGCTATCTCCTCCAGTTGCTTTGCCTTGATCGATCAACCATCCCGCGTTGACTTTTCAACACCAGGGCCCAGGGCCACTGATACTTGCTGGCAGTAGTAAACCACAGGCATTTCAAAGTTGCTACCGAATTTTGCAATAATTTTTCCCGGTAATTTTCCGGATTATGCCGGGGAATTTCCAGACTTCAGGAGATGTCGCTCCGGATACAACTGGCTTAACGCCTGGCCTGAATCTCCTCGAACGGAAAGCTGTCCAGACGCTCAACCCCATGGTGCCTGACCACGACCTGGACCTCCAGCTTGATTGACTCGCTGCCCTTTTCTCCAATCAGGCTTTCCACGCACAGCACCATGTTCTTTTCAAATCGACCTTCGCAGGCAAATTCAAAATCGGGATGCAGGGGGATGACCGGCCATTCATCCGCCATGCCGACGCCATGCGCGGCCAGCGAATAGCGATAGGGTTGGTAAGGTTCCGGAATCCGCCAGGACTTCGCATTGAATTCTCGAAAACTCATTCCGCATTCGATAATTTCCAGGTTGTGATTTATCTGTTCCACCGCGGCCGCGTAAAGTTCGGCCTGCTTTGGCGTCATCTGGGTATAGCCACAGGTCCAGGAGCGCGACAGGTCCGCGCAGTATCCGTATGGCCCGATCATGTCCGTATCAAACGAAATCATTTCCCCTTGCCGGCAGACGTAGTCAGAACACTCCTGGTACCAGGGATTGGTACGCGCACCGCAGGTTAGCAACCGGGTCTCGAGCCATTCTCCACCGGAACGCGCGTTTTCGTAGTGTAATTCTGCCCACAGCTCCTGCTCGGTGCGTCCCGGAACGGAGTTTTCATAGATGCGCGCCATGCCGGCCTCGCAAACGCGGATCGTCCATCGCATCAGGGTTAGTTCATCCTCGCTTTTAATCGCACGCGCGCGCTCGGTCAACTCCTGTCCATCAACGATCTCCAGGCCATGGGCTTCGAGTTCCCTGAGCCCGAGCGGTTCAAGTTTGTCAACTGCGAGGCGCCTGTTGCCGGCACCGTGGCTTTGCATTGAATCGACAATCCCCCGGCCCCAGGTAACGACTTGCTCCGGGACACGGTCTCCAACTTCCATGAAAATCCATGGAACCGAACTACGAACCTCGTCGATACCCTCGTAGCCCTCGCACAAATGATGGCAGCCATCAAACTCGAACATAATCGCCGGTCCATCGGTAAAAATGAGTGCATAGCGCATGGCACTGTGCGCACACCAGACCTGCATGTTACGCACATCGAGGGCGTAACGAATATTAACCGGGTCATATAGTAACAATGCTGCGTAATCGAAATTCTGTAACTGTTCGCGGATTCGTGCCAGTCGATACTGGCGTGCGCTTACCAGCGTTTCATGCGGGATCGGACTCTTTAGCGGACGCCCGGCGCCTTCCTGGTTAAGGTAGGTTCTTTTTCGTTCATCGAAGAAAGTATTCTTTAACGCCTTCACTTTATTGCCCCGGGTCAATATGAGCCAACCGGTCCAGCTTGTCGCCTTCCAGTTCGTAAGCCTGGCCAAAGCCGCGTACGAATCGACCCGTCTTTGCATGCACGCAAAACAACTGGAAATCGGGGAGCGGTTCGATAATTTCCATCACCTTACCAAAGCGGTGGTGAAACAGGTCCAACACAGCCCTGAATTGCCCATTATCCCGGGTTACGAGCTCCGCCCTTCCCTGTAGATTGATGCGTTTTCGGGCAAACGGATTTCCGGCTTCGTCTTCAAGCAGCATCAAGCCAATTTCAGGGTTGCGCATCAGATTGCCCGTATGACTCGCGAGCCGACTGAGGAAGAGATAGTAATTTCCTTCGAATAAAACGCAGGGAGCGTAACTCGATTCTGGGGTATGGGCGCTGCCGAGGGTTGCCAATTGAGCGCTGTTGGCATCGTCGCGTAACGCGAGATAATCCCGGTGTGCGCTATCTATGTCGTTCAAAACGGGCCCCGGCAGTCAGTACCCGTTTATTCTGCCACGCTAGGAAGACATTCGCATCAAGCTCGCGCTGGCGGTGTCGTTTTCACTGGCCAGTTTCATCAGTTTGACCTGCTGCTCGTAGTAGCGCGCATAGTCAATCATGCGCACCATGGCGTCCACCGCGTTGACATTGCTGCCTTCGAGCGCACCCGAGGTTACCGAGATCGATGCGTCGGCCTGGGCCTCGACACCATCCTGGACACGAAACAGGCCATCCTCGCCACGGTAGATTTGATCCCTGGGTGGATTGACCAGGCGAATTCGATCCACACCGACCAACGTATTGGCTGACTGGCCAGTGGCACGAATGCTGATGGTGCCGTCGCGACCGATGACGAGACTTTCAAATTGCGGGATCGTAATCGGACCACCGTCACCGAGCACGATCTGGTTGGCTCCATTGACTAAAAGACCGGTTGGGTCGATCCTGAAATCGCCACGACGCGAATAGGCCGTACTGCCATCTTCTGCCTGCACCGCAAACCAGCCGTCACCATCAATGGCAAGATCGAGGTTGCGACCGGTTATATTTATGGTGCCAGGGTTGAAATTGACACCACTATCCTCGTCGCTGACATATACCCGATCGAGATGACCGGGGCCAGAAACCGGGTTCGACTCGAAGTGGTCCAGGGTTGCCTTGAAGCCAACCGTACTGATATTGGCAAGATTATTGGCATTATTTTGCTGCGCAAGCATCGCCTGCGCAGCGCCATTCATTGCCAGGTACAGGTAATTATCCATGACAGTCTAACCCTGATTCCCTATCGAATCTGGATGATGGTATCGGTTATCGAGTTCGATGTTTCGATCGAACGCGCGTTGGCCTGGAAGTTCCGCTGCGCCGTGATTAGATTCACCAGTTGCTGCGTCAGGTCGACGTTGGAAGATTCCAGCGCACCCGATTGAATCAGGCCAAAACGTCCAGTACCGGCAGCGCCGGTGATCACCGGCCCCGAGTCTATGGTTTCCTGCCAGGCTGATCCACCAACCGCATTCAAGCCCTGCAGGTTGGCAAAATCGGCCAGCGCGACCTGTCCCATCGGGGTCTGAATGCCGTTACTGTAAGTCGCACGAATCAATCCATCCTCGGAAATATCCAGCCCGGTCAGTCTGCCGGTGGTGAAACCATCCGGATCGAGCGTACTCACCGAGAACGATGCTGCGAACTGGGTGGTGCTGTTATTAGCAAAATCATGCAACACTGTGAGCGGGCTGGCGCCGTTGGTCAACGGAATCGCGGTGTTTTGCAGTGCTGCCGGCGTACTGCTGGCATAACTGCCGTCGGGATTGAAGTTCAAAACACCTGCATTTTGTAGCACAGGCAGGCCGCCATTCAAGTGGTTAACCGCGGTACCGCCGGCGATATCAACCTCGGCACCATCGAGATAGGTAAATACTGCCCACTGGTTGGGATTGCTGAGCGGATTGGTAACCGAGCCCCCCAGGTCATTAACGAAGTAATAGGACAACACATGCGAGGCACCGAGCGAATCGAAAACCGTGGACGAGGTCGCGTGCGTATAGGTGTTACTCGCAGTCGGATCGAACGCGGCGGGATCAAGCTTGATCGTCGACGCGTCCAGGTTCAGCCCGACTTCGACTTCGGTTGTTGCCTGTGGCGCGCCAGTGGTCGCCGGCAACGTAATCGGGATCGTGGTATTCAAGCTGGTCGAGGTGACATTACCGCTAGCGTCTACCGGGAAAGCCTGCAGGTATTCGCCCGCGCTATTGGTAACCGTGCCGGTATTATCAACACGAAACTGCCCGGCCCGGGTATAGGAAATGTCGCTGCCGGTCAGGGATTTGTTGGTAATGAAGAAACCCTGGCCACTGATTGCCATGTCGAGACTGGCGTCGGTAAATTTGAGGTTACCCTGGTCGAACTGCTGGCTAACGCTCAATACTTCAACCCCGCTTCCGACCTGGGTGGAAGTGTTGCCAAACGGCGATAACTCGAACAGGTCGCCGAATTCGGTACGCGAATTCTTGAACCCGGTGGTTGCGACGTTAGCGATGTTGTTGCTGGTAACGCTAAGATCGACGGTTGCGGCCTGTAATCCGCTCAGTGCTGCATTAAATGACATTAGTTTCTCCTGCTTTGCTACATTATTTTGCGAACCTGGTTCATATCGATATCGCCGAGGCCGGACACGCTAAGCGTAAGATCCTGACCACCGACGCCGAGGGTTACACTCTCGACATCAACCACCGTAAACATACTTCCCGAGCTGACCTCGGTACCCCTGTAAACCTCTGCTGCGATCTGGTACTGACCGCCCGGCAGACTATTGCCGTCCGGGTCCAGTCCATTCCATTCAAAATCGATCAACCCGGCCTGCTGCAGTCCGAGTTCCTGGCGATTCATCAGTTGGCCTGCCGAATTCTTGATCGTAATGACGACCTTGCTTGCCGGCTGGGCCAGTTCTACTGATCCCATCAGGCTGGCACCATCATTCAGAATACCGGTTTGCGACGGCACCAAAACGCGCCTGCCGACCAGCGTCGATGCCTGCAACGCCTGGTTTGACTGGAAAGAGGCACTCATGGTGTTAATCGTGGTATTCAAATCACTGATTCCGCTAACCGTACCGAACTGGGCCATCTGCCCCAGAAAATTTCCGTTTTCCATTGGCTTGAGCGGATCCTGGTATTGCAATTGGGCAGTCATCAGTGCCAGAAACTCTGCCTGTCCGAGCTCATCGTTTTCCCTGGTATCATTTTCCGTGGGCTGGTTTAATCCCAGCTGGGTATAAATCGAGTTGGTATCGATATCAGACATCTTGATACTCCGTTAATTTCCCAACGACAGGACGCGCAGTAACAGGTCGCGCGAGGTATTTAAAACTTCAACATTATTCTGGTAGGCACGCGAAGCCGAAATCATGTTCGCCATTTCTTCGACCGGGTTGACATTGCTACCAAACACGAAGCCATCTTCATTCGCCAGGGCATGACCCGGGTCGTAGCGTCGTTCGACCGTCTTTTGACTTTGCACGATCTGAAGCATTTGCACCCCGACCTCACCCGGCCGGTTATGGTTGCCCAGCAATGACTGGAATACCGGCTGGCGAGATCGATATGCCTCTGCCTCGCTGCTGGCGATGGTTTCTACATTGGCCAGGTTACTGGCAACGGTATTCAAACGCACCGACTGAGCACTGATCGCGCTACCGGAAATATTGAAATTGGCATACAGCCCCATGTCTATTCTCCTTTCAGGGCCTTCATAAGACCCGTTACCTTGCTATTCAGGAATGTAAAACTGGTTTGGAACATTAATGCGTTTTCGGAGAACTCGGCCTGCTCAACGTGGGAATCAACCGAGTTACCGTCCAGCGAGGGATGCAACGGGTTGCGATACATCAGGGCAGGCTGCATCGAGCTCGATTGAGTCGTCATATGGTCGCGATGCGTGCTGGCCAACACTATGTGGCTGGCCTGTTGCTGGCTTGCGTTGCGCAGCATGGCGCCGAAGTCTATGTCACGCGCTTTATAGTTCGGTGTATCCGCGTTAGCGATATTGGCGGCCAGGATCGAGGTACGCTGGCCGCGCAGCAGCAGTGCGTCATCGTGTATAGAAAAGGCTCGTTCGAAGCTTATTGGCATGGTAATACCCGTAATTCAGCAATACGGATCCTGATGCATAGACGATGCCACCAAATTATTACGTTTGTAAATCAGAGACTTAGTTGAAAGTACCCGGCTAAAAGGTGGCAATGCGGCAATCCGGAGAGGCAATGTTGCCACCTCATTGTTAGCCTTTCAGAAAGCAGTCACAAAACTCAACAGGCAAGTTCTGCACAGGTTAGGTGCAGTCGGTGACAGCAGCGGGTAAGGTCGAAGCAGCGGAAACTGTCCTGTTGAATTGCCTAAAATCCGTAAAACGGAATCCTTGATAAAAGCTCCTCGTCGGATTCGACCCGGGTCGATACTATTTTTCTCACGATAACTAAGGATGTGTTTTGGCCTGATAATTGCATTGATTTTTATCATGACCAAACAAATGATTCTGCAAACCCTTACGAAGTACCTATTGCAACTTGCGATAACCGTATGTTTCATACTGGCATCTTCATCGTCACTACTGGCTGCGGAAATCCAGAGCCTGGCGTCGATCCGCATGCAGACCGAATCTTTTATCGTGAATTATCCCTACCAAAGCCCCTATCCACCACGTTTTCAATTCAGCAAGCTGGATTCAAGACTGCGCCTCAAGGCCTGTCCCGAAGCACTCCATGTCGAATTTGCCCGCCGCGACCTGATTGCAGGAAACACCGCGGTGCGGGTAAATTGCCCGACCAAAGCCGGCTGGAAAATTCACTTGCCGGTACGCGTTGATGTATTCGAAGACGTCGTGGTTACCGCAAAACCGCTGCTGAAAGGTCAAAAAATTGACGCATCAGCCGTGACTTTTCGGAAGCAAAATATCGCGCAGCTGAGAAATGGCTACTATGTCAAGAACAGCAACTTTAATCAGCTGCAGGCCCGTCGCAACCTGAGTCAGGGCACGGTACTTACCCCGAAAAATATGAGTCCCAGGTTAATGGTTCGCTCGGGCCAGCAGGTTACACTGGTGCTGGATTACAATGGGCTGCAGATTAAATCGAAGGGTACCGCCCTGAAGTCCGCGACCCTTGGCCAGCTCGTCCGGGTACGCAACAGCCAATCGCTGAGGATTGTCGAGGGGATCGTCTCGGGCGAGGCCCTGGTGCGGGTAAGCATCTGATGAATCCGGGCGCATTTAACAGTAAACTATTTTGTCACGCTGCCGATAAGGTAAGCAGGAACCTCCAGGAGTCCAGCAATGACTGACGCGATTAACACGCAAAACCGCCCGCGCAATACCGGGGTATCAGCGGATACCAAGGCTAGCGCTACTGCGAAAACCAGCCCGCAGACCGCTCAGAACAAGTCCAAAGCTGACGCCACGGGTGAGACGAGCACGGTTGAGCTAAGTACTACCGGTTTGATCGAGCAATTAAGCGAACAAATCAAGAATCTACCCGAGGTTAACGAGGCCCGCGTGGAAGCAGTCAAACAGGCACTGGGTAAAGGGGAATACAAACCCGATGCCGAAGTCATCGCACGTAAATACAGTGAAATCGAGAAGTTACTGCCATGAATAACCAACAATGTCGCGAGCAACTGACAGCACTGCTGGAAGAACACAATCAACGCATTACCAGTGCCAGCGAGTACCTTGCTGGAATCAGGCAGGCGATCGCCGAGAATCAACTGGAGAGCCTGCAGGACTCACTGGCAAAGCCAGAGTTTGTGGTTGACGATATCGAGCAGCTCGAGCAGCAGCGTTACCAATTGCTGTCAAACTACGGATTTAGCCAGGATGCCGATGGATTTGAGAAATGCATGGCCTGGTGTGACGATGGGAACCAACAGGTATCCGCGCTATACCAGCAACTGATACAGAACCTGGTGCGGCTGCAACATTCCACCCAGGTCAATAGTCTACTGGTTAACCGGGGTCGCGATCGGGTGCGACGCTCGCTCGGTATACTGACCGGGCTTGGCACCACGGGTACTTGTAAAACCTATAGCAGTGATGGCAAGCTTGGTTCCAGCGATCCGCGCGATATCGCAATCGCCTGATCTTCGGTCCTGTCGTCCTTAACGGCAGCAACCCTTACCGATCACAATCGCAAGATACCCGCCTTTAGGTGGATGAGCGCTTTTCTTTCTCAGGTTTCAAATCCCGGTCTGTGCAGGCAATCAAGCGAATCAAAAAAAACCCCATCGCGTAAATGGGGTCAACACACAAAAATATAACTGGAGGGTCTTGAGATATAATCATAAGCATTTATGCACCCTTGTTTGGGACCTGGGTCTCAGTTCCTGATTCCTTAAAAGTAATTTAATCACAGATCTCCCGCCCAGGAGGCCGGCAATTCAATTGCCTGTCGATCATTTAAAACTCTGCCAGCGTCGTTATACTGTTCGTACCAGTATGGACGAAGCACCCATGAACAAAGAAATATCCCTGTTACAGCCTTACCCGTTCGAAAAACTCGTCCGGCTGAAACAGGGCCTGAAGCCGCCCCAACATCTCGATCATATCGCCCTGTCAATCGGTGAACCCCGGCATCTGGCACCGCATTTCGTAGTCGAGAGCCTGATCGCCCATTTGCACCAGTTATCGAACTACCCCGGTACCCGCGGCATAGAAGAATTGCGCGAGGCTATCGCGGCCTGGCTGACCTCAAGATACCGGATCGAACCGGGATTACTGGATCCCGAGACCAACCTGTTACCGGTAAGCGGCACGCGTGAAGGTCTGTTTGCCATCGCCCAGTGCGTGGTCGATCGTAGTGCCTCGAATCCCCAGGTTCTGTTGCCGAATCCGTTTTACCAGATCTACGAGGGTGCTGCGCTGCTGGCTGGCGCAACACCGCGTTACCTCGACTGCCTGCCCGAGAATGATTTCCTGCCTGATCTTGACGACATTAGTGCGCGGGAATGGTCGGACTGCCAGATGATTTACATCTGCAATCCGGGTAATCCCAGCGGGGCGGTCATGCCAGGCCATTACCTCGAACGGTTGATCGAGCTTGCTCATCGCTACGATTTCGTGATCGCGAGCGATGAATGCTATGCCGAAATTTACTTTGACGAGCGGGATCCTCCCCCAGGCCTGCTGGGCGTTGCCGCAGCAATGGGAAATGACAGCTTCAGCCATTGCCTGGTTTTTCACAGCCTGTCGAAAAGATCCAATCTACCCGGACTGCGCTCGGGATTCGTCGCCGGTGACTCGGCAATCATCGAAAAATTTCTGCTGTACCGGACTTATCACGGTTGCGCGCTGCCTCCGGCAACCCAAACTGCCAGTGCCGTGGCCTGGCGTGACGAAACCCATGTCGTTGCAAACCGCGACCTTTACCGGCAAAAATTTGAGCAGGTTTTGGCAGTGCTTTCTGATACACTCGCGCCGCAGAAACCGCAGGCAGGTTTTTACCTGTGGGCAAAAACGCCAGTTTCAGATACCGAGTTTGCACAGCGTCTTTACGCCGAGCAAAACGTAACCGTGCTGCCAGGCAGATTCCTGGCGCGCGATCACGGCGGCCGGAATCCCGGCGAAAACCGGGTACGTATGGCACTGGTAGCTCCTCTGGACGAATGCCTCGATGCGGCCAAACGCATCAATTCACTGTTAACGGTTCTTTAGGAGAAACACCATGGCTGAAATTCAGCAAATTATCGAACAGGCGTTCGAAAATCGCGCTGAAATAAATCCCGGTAATGTCGATGCCGGGACCAGGAATGCCGTACTCGAAGCAATCGATCTTCTGGATAGCGGGCGCGAGCGGGTTGCCGAGCCTGTTGCGGGGGGATGGCAGGTCAACGAGTGGCTGAAGAAGGCCGTGTTGCTGTCGTTTCGTATTCGTGAAAATCAGATCATGCCGGGTGGATTTACCCAGTACTTCGATAAAGTCGACTCCAAGTTCGACGGCTGTTCCGCCGAGCAGCATGCCGCCAGCGGGGTTCGAGTGGTACCGCCCGCCGTGGCGCGCAAAGGCTCGTTCGTGGCCCCGGGCGTCGTTATGATGCCCTCCTACGTCAATATCGGCGCCTATGTTGACAGCGGCACCATGGTCGACACCTGGGCGACCGTTGGCTCCTGTGCGCAAATCGGCAAGAACGTGCATCTTTCCGGGGGCGTCGGTATCGGTGGTGTACTCGAACCGCTGCAAGCCTCTCCGACCATCATCGAGGACAACTGTTTTATCGGGGCCCGTTCGGAGGTCGTCGAAGGCGTCATCGTCGAGAAAAACTCGGTTATTTCGATGGGCGTTTATATCGGCCAAAGCACCAAGATATATGACCGTGAAACAGATGAAGTGACCTTCGGGCGTATTCCGGCAGGCTCGGTAGTGGTTGCCGGAAATTTACCATCTGAAGATGGCAGGTATAGCCTCTATTGCGCGGTAATCGTCAAACAAGTCGACGAAAAAACGCGTGCCAAGGTCGGCATCAACGAGCTGATACGTAACATATAGATCGAACATGGTTAACGAAATGACGCTCTACGGCATCCCCAACTGTGACACGATCAAAAAAGCCAGGGCATGGTTGGACGATCACAAGATCGCGTTCCGGTTCCATGACTACCGCAAGCAGGGTCTTGATAGGGAACAACTGCTATCCATGGTGTCTGCACTGGGCTGGGAAGCCATGCTGAATCGCCGGGGCACGACCTGGCGTGCCTTGCCAGGCAAAGTTAAGGACCACATCGACCTTGAGTCGGCGATTCAGGTCATGCTCGAGAACCCGACCATCATCAAGCGTCCGATACTGGCCACAGGTGATCAACTTCACGTGGGCTTCAGCGATGCACAATACCGGAAGATTTTCGGCTAGGACATGGACAGTGCAACCCTGAAACTGGCATCAGACCTCATCGCAAGGCCCTCGGTTACGCCCGATGATGCCGGCTGCCAGGCGCTGTTGATAGAGCGGCTCAACGAAATCGGATTTGATTGCGAGACCCTGGTTTTCGAGGATGTCACCAACCTGTGGGCACGCCGCGGTAATTCCGGCCCGGTACTCGCCTTTGCCGGACATACCGATGTGGTGCCGCCTGGGCCACTGGAGAAATGGCTTAGCGATCCCTTTGTTCCGGAAATTCGGGATGGAATCCTTTATGGCCGGGGTGCCGCGGATATGAAATCGAGCATTGCCGCGATGATAACCGCCTGCGAGCGATTCATTGCGCAACGACCCGGGCACAGGGGTTCGATCGCTCTGCTGATTACCAGTGACGAGGAAGGCAGGGCAGTTAACGGTACGGTCAAGGTAATTGAAACACTCGAGGCACGAGGTGAAAAAATCGACTGGGCGCTGATCGGAGAGCCCTCGAGTCACCTGCATGTAGGAGACGTTGTCAAAAACGGTCGCAGGGGATCCATCGGCGCAAAGCTCGTGATTCACGGGGTTCAGGGGCATGTCGCTTATCCACACAAGGTCGATAACCCAATCCACCGCGCAATGCCGGCTCTGCACGAGCTCGCTCGACACGAGTGGGACCAGGGCAATCGATTCTTTCCGCCCACGAGTTTTCAAATATCCAATATTAACTCGGGGACCGGTGCGCACAACGTGGTTCCAGCACATGCCGAGATTGTGTTTAACCTGCGCTACTCAACCGAGATCGACGCGAAACAGATTATTGAAACCACCCGGGTAATCCTCGATAAACACGAGCTCGATTTTGACATCGACTGGTCGATTTCAGGGTATCCGTTCCTGACAGCCGAGGGAGAACTGGTCGCGGCAGCAAAGCAGGCCATCAAGCTGCATACCGGGCTTACCACCTCGCTGGAAACCACGGGCGGAACGTCGGATGGCCGATTTATCGCTCCTACCGGTGCACAGGTCCTCGAACTCGGTCCCGTGAACGAGTCCATTCATAAACTCAATGAACATGTGAATACAAAAGAACTCGACCAACTGTCCGATATTTACCAAAGTATTCTCGAAAACCTGCTGTCTTGATCCCGTTAATCGGACGATTCGCGCCCTCGCCTTCGGGCCCCCTGCATTTCGGCTCCCTGGTCGCAGGTCTCGCGAGTTACTGTCAGGCGAAGTCGCAACAGGGCAACTGGTTATTGCGCATCGAGGATGTCGATACACCGCGTGTCGTCGCCGGTGCCAGCGAGCAGATTCTGCGCGATCTGGAAGCCTTCGGTTTCGAGTGGGACGGACCGGTCTCCTACCAGAGCGATCGATTCGAACACTACCAGTATTACCTGGACAAGCTCTTCGAACGGGGCGACTGCTACGCCTGCGAATGCAGCCGCAGGTCCTTGCGCGAACAGGGCGTGCGCAGTGGCCCCCTGGGACAGATTTATCCGGGAAACTGCCGCTTGAAACGACTGGTGCCGGCCAACCATTCTATCCGGCTGAATATCGAGCATGCGCAATCCATCAGGTTTGTCGACAAGGTCTATGGCGATTTCACGCTCAACCTGCCCGAATCGGTCGGTGATTTCGTGCTCAAGCGGGCGGACAATATCTATGCCTATCACCTGGCGGTTGTGGTCGATGACGAGCTACAGAAGATTTCCGAAGTCGTTCGCGGCGCCGATTTGCTGGAGAACACCTGTCTGCATATCTACCTGCAGCAGAGACTGGGCTTCAAGACGCCTGAATACCTGCATATTCCACTGGTCAATAATGCCGAGGGCCTCAAGCTCAGCAAGCAAACCGGGGCCAATGCCCTAGATCATCGCAATGCCCCGAGACAGTTACTGGCCGCGTTGCACCACCTCGGCCAGTCACCACCGTCGGAACTCGAGCACCGACAACCGCGGGAAATCTTGCAATGGGCGCTCGACAACTGGTGTATCACGTCGATTCCGGTGCAGCGCCCGGAGATTGCCGAAACTTTTGAAAATTAACCGATCAGACATTTGTTGTGCCCGGTTCATTTCGCTGTAAACTATGGTCCTCGTCCGTCATTAAACCAGGTGCAAAGCATGCTCAAATCTGCAGGTGACATGATCCAGGAAGCCCAGCAGCATATAGAATGCGTGGACGTCACGACGGCAAAGAAGATATACGATGAAAATTCGGATGCAGTCATTGTCGACGTGCGCGAGGCGCACAGCGCGAACGAGTCCAAGCTCTCCAACTCGATCAATATTTCGCGCGGACTGCTGGAAATGCAGGTACATAAGGTCTGTCCCGAGGCAACGACCGTCATCCTGACTCACTGTGGTGGTGGGGGCCGTGCTTCACTTGCGGCACACACGTTGAAACAACTCGGTTACGCGGAGGTTTACGCGATCACGGCACCGTTTGAAGATATCAAGGAAGTCTTCGGCTGACCAGGTGCCTACTTGACCTGGTCAATCGTCAGAACGATTTTCTCGGGTGGATTGCTGCTGTCCACTGCTTCAAGCTCGGTGTAGAAGTCACCCGCCTGGGCCACCGGGTTGCCGCTGCTCGAGACCCGCGCGCCGACGATAACCTGGTCGAAGGTCGATAGCTTCATCGTCGGCATCATCGCGTCGTCGTCGCTCAACGTCAGCGTTGCCGGTAAATCGCTGAGTTGCAACTTTCTGACTGCCAGCGGCATCGGAGGTCCCTGCATCGCCTTGGCATAGATGAATACCGCTGCTCCGGGATTTGCCCTTGATTTAAGATCAGCGATGATATCGACAACAACATTTAGTGTGGCCTTGTTGATCGCTTTGCTGGCGAGTTCCGGATCACGTTCTTCGAGCATCGCGATAAGATCCCTGATTTCACGGGTCGAATTTGGGTTGTCGGCGATCAACGGCAGCAACTGCGTCCAGTGTCGATGCGCCGTCTTGTAGTCCTGGCGTTGTTCGGCAGCCATTCCGGCCAGCCAGAGACCGTTCGGAAAACGGGGCGCGAGCTCGAGCCCCCGTTTAACCAATTTCTCCGGCTCACCCAGCAGGTTGCCATTGTTTTGCATTGCCAGAGCATCCGCGAGCGCAAACATGATTCCGGGTTCATCGGCAATCAGGTCATGGCTGCGTTGAAACGCGGTCACGGCCTGGCTGTACTGCTGCTTGCCCATATAGGATCTGCCCAGCATAAACCAGCCTTCTGCATCCTCGGGGTTGGCGCGTAACCTGTCCTTTATCGCGACGATCATTTCATCGAGCGTCATCTGTGGTGCTGCGGCCGTTTGTTGCGCCGGTACCGCGCGCGCCAGTTCCGGGTTCTTGATGACCCGGTACTCACCGTAAACCAGGTACAGCGCAACGCTCGACAGCGGTATTGCCAGTAACACTACGACAGCCATCCATTTGCCGCGTAATCTGTCACTGTCTGCTTCCTTGCCCTCCAGTTCCAGCGCGAGCGAGGTTTGTAAATCAACGAGTGCGCTGTCGTAACTGTCCTGGTCGATTTCGCCGTCGGCGAGCTGTGCTTCGAGCTGCCGTTTCTGTTCGCGTGCGATTTGAATATTCTGCTGCTGTCGTTGATTATGCTGTTGCGCGCGGTTAGATCGAACCAGCGGCACCAGTAAAATGACGAGCGCTAGCGCGAGCAGCGCGATGGCGATAATCCAGAAACTCATTTACCCTGCTCGTTTTCTTCCAGCAGCTGTTTTGCTTCGGCCATTGCAGCGGCGTCCACTTCGACCGGCTTCTGGGCATTACGCAACCTGCGAACAAGCAGATAAAGAACCAGCAGCAATAACAGGAAAGGTCCCAGCCAAAGCAGGTAAGTCGTCGATTTGAATTGAGGACGGTAAAGCACGAAGTCGCCATAACGGGTGACCATGAATTCGACCACCTGTTGTGGGGATTTGCCCTGCTGCAGCATCTCGTAGGTTTCGCGGCGCAGGTCACGAGCGAGGTCAGCATCGGAACCCGAAAGGTTCTGGTTCTGGCATACCAGGCAGCGCAGTTCGTCGATGAGTTTCTTGTAGTCTGCCTCCATCTGTTCAGACTCGAACTCGTAGGCCTCGATCGCGGCCTGCACCGGTACGACCCAGAGCACCAACATGAGCATCAGTAGTAGCGACTTCAACTCAGCAGCTCCCTGAGAACAGGCATAATTTTCTGCTCCAGCGATTCATGCGTAACCGGACCAATATGCTTGTACTTGATCAGTCCGTCGGCGCCGATGACAAAGGTTTCCGGCACCCCGTAAACACCCCAGTCGATTCCAACTCGGCCATCGCGATCGATAACGCTGGTGGCATAGGGATTGCCAAACTGCTGCAACCACCGGATTGCGTCATCCGGTTCATCCTTGTAGTTGAGCCCGACCACGGTAACCAGGTTTTTGCGCGCAAGCGCCGAGATCACTGCATGCTCGGCACGGCAGGATACACACCACGAGGCCCATACGTTAAGTACCCAGACCTGTCCTGTCATGTCCGCAGTCGAAAGCTGCCGGGTCGGATTATCCAGCATCGCCAGTGAAAACGACGGTGCCGGTTTATCGATCAGCACTGACGGCACTTTCTTGGGATCAAGACGCAGGCCGTAGCCGAGCAGACCGACCATTAGTACGAATACCGCAAGCGGCAGGATAAAACGATTCACGCCGCACGCTCCCCGGCATCGGCATCGACAGTGACGCTGCGGGCGAGTCGGCGATAGCGTCGGTCGGATGCGGCAAACAGCCCGCCAATCGCCATAATGATCGCACCGAGCCAGATCCAGCGGATAAAAGGTTTGTAATAGATTCGTACCGCCCAGGCGCCCTCCTTGTCGAGGGGTTCGCCCAGGGCGATAAACAAATCACGCGTGAATCCCGCATCGATCGCAGCCTCGGTCATCGGCATGGTTTGCACGAGGTAGGTCCGTTTCTCGGGGAACAGGTCAACCTTGAAATTTCCGCTTTCGGAACGCACCGAAAACCCACCCCGGGTTGCAACATAGTTCTCAATATTATAATCACGCACCCCGTGGAAGGTGAATTCATAACCCGCCACCGAGTAGGTATCGCCCGGCGCCATGCGCAGATCTTTTTCCTGGTTGTACAAACTGGTCAGCGTCACCCCGACGATGAAAACCGCGATACCGAGATGTCCGAGTAACATGCCATAGAAACCGGCCGGTGTTGAACGCAGGATCGAGAGTACAGCCCGGTTATGAAATCGATCGTAAATCGCGACGGCGCCCGTGACTACAATCCACAACGCCATCGCAATACCGAGGTAAGCACTCCATATCCATTGCGGCAATGCCAGGCTGAGCGGCAAGGCCACAACCAGCACTACCAGGGCGGGAATTTTCAACTTGGCCCCCAACCGCGAAAGACTGTCAGTCTTCCAGCGAATCAACATACCGATACCGATTAATATGCCCAGTGGTGCGGTCAACGTTATGAACATCAGGTTGAAATACGGCGGACCAACAGAAATTTTCCCGCCCATGGCATCGATTGCAATCGGGTAAAGCGTACCCAGCAGGATCGCGCTGGTCACGACCGCGAGAAACGCGTTGTTCAATAACAGGGCCCCGTCGCGAGACAACAAGCGGGTCTGGGCCGCGCTCTTGAGTAACGGCGCGCGCCACGCATAAAGGGTTAACGAGCCGCCGACCACCAACACCAGGAATCCCAGGATGAATATGCCGCGTTCCGGGTCACTGGCAAAGGCGTGCACCGAAGTCAAAACGCCGGAGCGAACCAGGAAGGTACCCAGCAAACTCAGCGCAAACGCGAAGATTGCCAGTAGCGCCGTCCAGGCCTTGAAGGTGCCGCGCTTTTCGGTAATCGCCAGTGAATGCATCAGCGCGGTACCAATTAACCACGGCATGAAAGACGCATTTTCGACCGGGTCCCAGAACCACCAGCCACCCCAGCCGAGTTCGTAGTAAGCCCACCAGCTGCCCAGCGCGATTCCCAGCGTCAGAAACAGCCAGGCGACATTGGTCCACGGCCGCGACCAGCGCGCCCAGGCCGAATCGACCTGGCCGGAAATCAGTGCCGCAATCGAAAACGCGAACGCCACCGAGAATCCGACATAACCGAGGTAAAGCATGGGCGGGTGAATCGCAAGCCCGATGTCCTGCAGCAACGGGTTCAAATCGCTGCCCTCGGTCGCCGCGGGAAACAGACGCTCAAACGGATTCGATGTAATGATAATAAACAACAGGAATCCACAGCTTACCAATCCCAGCACCGACAGCACCCGGGCGCGCATGGCATTCGGAACATTCGGCGTAAACACTGCTACCGCGCCCGTCCACAACGCGAGCACCAGCGCCCACAACAACAGCGAGCCTTCATGCGAACCCCAGACCCCGGAAATCCGATAAATCAGCGGCAACGCGCTGTTCGAATTCTTGGCCACGTAAAGCACCGAGAAGTCATGGCTCAGGAAAGCCCAGGTCAGGCAGGCATAAGATATGCCAACGAATAGTAACTGGCCCAGGGCGGCGGGCACTGCCAGCGCGACCCAGCGCTGTACCCCGAGACCGGCACCGGCGAGCGGCACTAGTGACTGGATCACGGCGATACTGAGCGCAATAATCAGTGCGAGTTGACCGATTTCGGGAATCATCGCTAGTTTTCCTTTTTCATTTTCATTTTCATGTCGGCAAGCTCCGGCGGCATGTAAGTTTCGTCGTGCTTGGCCAACACTTCCTGGGCGACAAATTCGCCGGAATCATTCAACTTGCCATTGGCGATGATGCCCTGGCCCTCGCGAAACAGGTCAGGCAATATTCCAGCGTATTGAACAGTTACCTGCTGTTCATTGTCAGTCAAATCGAACTTCACGGTCAGGCCGTCACCCGGGCGGTTGACGCTGCCTTCGACCACCATGCCACCCATTCGAAACAGCTTGTTGGTGGGCGCCTTGCCGGAGATTACTTCGCTGGGTGTAAAAAAGAACATGATATTCTGATCCAGCGATTTGAGTGCGAGCCCGACGCCAACAGCCACGCCGGTAACCATCAACAGGATTAACGCGAGTCTTTTCTTTCTTGCAGGTGTCATTTCTGTTCATCCCTTGTGCGCCGCTTCAGCTGGCGCAGTTCTTTCTCGTGTTGCTTGCGCGGCAGGTACCAGTTCAGCCACAGCACCACTGCGACCAGTGCATAGCTTGGCCAAACAAAAACTGCATATCCGCCCATTTGGAAAAATTCTGCCATTTAAAGTTCCTCAACCCACTTGCTGTTGCGTTCGCGCCGCAACAACTCCAGGCGACACTTCTGAAACAGGGCCAGAACGTAGTAGATCTGGAAAGCCATCGCCATTAGCAGCAACGGGATCAACATGCTCCAGTGTATAGACGGCTTGTCGAACTTGGTAACGGTCGGCCCCTGGTGTAACGAATGCCACCACTCTACCGAGTAATGGATAATAGGAATATTCACCACGCCGACCAGCGCCAGGATTGCGACCGCCCGGGCAGCGATACGTCGATCATCGATAGCATTGTGAAGCCCGATAATGCCGAGGTACAGGAACAGCAGGATAAGTTCAGATGTCAGGCGCGCATCCCAGACCCAGTAAGTGCCCCACATCGGTTTGCCCCACAACGAACCGGTGACCAGCGCTAGAAAGGTGAAGCTGGCACCAATCGGCGCACTGCTGATCAATACCACCTCGGCCAGTTTCATGTGCCAGATTATAACTATGGCGCCACAAATCGCCATGACAACATAGATAAACAACGACATCCAGGCCGAGGGCACGTGGACAAAAATAATGCGATAGCTTTCACCCTGCTGGTAGTCGGGTGGTGCTTCGATTAAACCACCGTAAAGACCCGTCAGCAAGAACGCGAGAAAGATCCACGTTAACCATGGGATCCATTTACCGGCAATGCGATAAAAGTGCGGGGGCGAACCTAACTTGTGAAACCAGAGAAACATTAAGATCCCTTTAACTTGCCGACATTCGTAACGCTGCTGCGGTGGCCCAGGGCGACAGCGAAATCGACAGGAACAGAAAAGCCAGAAGCATGTAAATCTGGGCTGATACGTCAAATCCCATCGCGGCATTTTCGATCGCGCTGGCCGCAAAAATCAAAACCGGCACATACAGGGGCAACACCAACAGCGACAGAATTATACCACCTTTTCTTAAGCCTACCGTAAGCGCGACACCGATCGCGCCGATGAGGCTCAAGATTGGGGTTCCGATGAGTATAGTCAATAGCAGCGTTATCTGCGCCGCCGATGGCAAGCCCAGCATTTCTGCCAGTAATGGCGCCACGATCAGCAAAGGTAATCCGGTGACCAGCCAGTGTGCGCACACTTTCGCCAACACCAGTACCGCAACGGGATGCGCACTCAACAGAATCTGTTCGAGCGAGCCATCGTCAAAATCCGAGCGAAAGATGCTATCCAGCGACAACATCGCCGCGAGCAATGCAGCGACCCAGACAATCCCTGGCGCAATTCGCGCCAGCAGCTCGGGTTCGGCACCCAGCGCCAATGGAAAAAGAGTAATGACCAGCACAAAAAATAACAGCGGCATCGCGTACTCGGCGCGATTGCGCAGGGCCAACAGCAGGTCACGCCTGAGCAGAAACACGAAAGCCTGGGTCAGGGATAATCGATGACTCATGCCGGTGCTCCGAGTTGAAGTCGCTGCACGGATTGTCCCGGCAGCGAAATATCGTGATGTGATGTCATCACAATCAGACCCTGGTTCTCCAGGTGATGTTCAAACAGTGAAGCGAACATCGCCATGCTGTTTCTGTCGAGCGAGGTAAACGGCTCATCCAGAATCCACAGTATTGATTCCGTCGCCAGCAGACGGGCCAGCGCCAGTCTGCGTTTCTGACCCGCCGACAGGCTGCCTACCTCGGTTTCACCGTAGGCGTAGAGGTTAACCTGCTCGAGTACGTCGTCGAGATCCCGCTCCGACGGCACGCCCATTGCTCTCGCCAGGCGCATGTTTTCGAGACAGGACAGTTCGTTCTTGACACCGTCGTGATGCCCTACATAGGCTACCTGTTCGTAATAATTTCCAGCCAGGCGGTCAATCGGAGTACCGCGCCATCGAATCTCGCCACTATCAGCGAGCCTGAGTCCGGTCAGAATACGTAACAGGCTGGTTTTACCGCAACCGTTGGGGCCTTCGACCACCAGCATCTCGCCCGCTTCGAGTGCGAATTCGAGGTTCGCGAACAATTGACGATCGTTACGGATACAGCCGAGATCCCGGGTTTCGAGTAAGGTCGATGTGGACATGCAATGGTTGGATTTTAATGTGCCCGAAGATTAGCCTTGCCCATGATCACGATCAACCCATTTTTTTGATATAGATCAGACAAGAGAGTATAAACGGTAGTAATGTAATGCCGTAAATATCGGAGAAAACAGAATGACTACCACCAAGGAACAATTAATCGATCAACACATTCGTGAGTACGAATCACGAATGAAACATATCGATGAACTTTACGAACGCGCTGAAAAGGCGACCGAACACCTGGACGAAGAGCATGAAAGCCGCTCCGAGTTGAAATGGTTCGAAGAACGACTGCCGAAGGTTGCGGATGCGATCAAAACCATGCCGGTAAAGAACTGGCGCGAGGAAACCGTGCAAAAAGCCGGCCCCATGGCGATCTGGGATATTATCGCGCAACAACTCGAGGATTTTCTCGAACGCCACGAAAAGTAGCGGCGGTGCGGCTGAATTAGTTTCTCCCGATCACTGCAGAAATCCCAGGTTTAGCAATATTCAATCGGATTCCAGGGAAGCCTCGCTAATTCGAGCAGGCTAGCTGCTATGTGGATACTTGTTGCCCCGCTTTTCTGCTTCGATAAATACACGCTTTATCTCCGGAAATTTTTGCTTGATTGAGCGATCGACTTCGGCGATGTCAGCCTCGACCAGCTGCGCGCTTATCGAATCCTTAAAATCAACGCTAATATTGACGAGAATAAAATCCGGCCCCATGTGCATGGTCAATACCTCGTTGACATGTTCGATATTTTCTCGACCTGCCAGGGTGTTGCGAATACCGCGAATCACCGACTTTTTGGCCCGTTCTCCAATCAACAGGCCCTTGGTTTCATAAGCCAGCCAGATTGACGTGCCTAGCAGGATCAGACCGATCATGACCGAGGCGATGCCATCGAATACCAGGATGCCGGTCACCTGGCTCAGCAACACCCCGAAAAATGCAACGACCAGGCCGAGCATTGCCGCACTGTCTTCAAACAGCACGACGAACACCGTGGGATCCTTGGCAAGCTGAATAGCTTCCAGGTAACTCCAGTGTCCCCGGGTACGGTTGAATTCGCGAAACGCGAAATACCAGGCAGCACCTTCAAAAACCATTGCTAGCCCAAGCACGATGTAGTTAACCATCGGACTACTAATCGGCTCAGGGTGCCTGATATGCTGGAGGCCCTCGTAAATCGAGATACCGCCACCGAGCGCAAAAATCAGGATCGCAACGATAAAACTCCAGAAATATATTTCTTTGCCATGACCAAAGGGGAAGTCTTCATCAGGCGGTTTCGCAGCCCGCTTCATCCCGTAAAGCAATAATCCCTGGTTACCGGTATCGACCAGCGAATGAATGCCTTCCGACAGCATCGCCGAACTGCCGGTAATCGATGCCGCGAAAAACTTGGTAATTGAAATCAGCGAGTTACCGACCAGTGCCGCAATGATGACCAACTTCGAGCCCGATGCCATGTTTCTACCCCAAAAAATTTGCGCTTACTATATCTCAACAGCCACTCCGAGCGAAAGGCGAAGGTATATTCGGAATCACCATGCATTGTGATCTGACAGCGACCAGTGGCGGAAGTTGTCAGCCTGTTTTTGAATTCAGGACCTCAAGGCTCAGGGCGATTTAATCGACAACGAATTAATCGTTGCTGGCAGGCCAACCCTCTACTAAACTCCGCGCAGCTTTGACCCAACTGACTTGCAGTTACTAGCTGGAATCAAACCCTTATGTGGAAAAATCTTGGCGCTTCCTGGGCGATATTAATTGGCATCGGATGCATGATGCTAGCCAATGGCCTGCAGGGTACCCTGCTGGGTGTGCGCGCCGGCATCGAGGGATTTTCGACGTTCACAACCGGGATATTGATGTCGGGATATTTCATCGGCATGTTTATCGGTTCGCTGGTGTCACCAATGCTGGTCAATCGAGTTGGCCATATTCGTGTGTTTTCGGCACTCGCGTCGATGGCCTCCATTTCAATCCTGTTTCACGGCGTTTATATCGAGCCGTGGATCTGGATGCTGATGCGCATCATTACCGGAATCAGTTTTGCCGGGTTCTACGTGGTAACCGAGAGCTGGCTCAACGACCGGGCCAGTAATGAAACCCGTGGCAAGGTGTTATCGGTATACATGCTCATTGTTACCGGCGGCATGGGCGCTGGTCAGTTTTTACTCAACCTTGCAAAACCCGAAGCGATTGATTTGTTCATACTGATTTCCGTGATCATATCATTTGGGCTGATTCCAATACTGCTAACGGCCAAGCCCGCGCCAAACTTCGCCACGTCGTCCAAGATGTCGGTAGTCGACCTGTATCGCGCCTCACCGCTGGCCGTTATCGGCAACTGCCTGACGGGAATGGCTCATGGTACGATTTTCGGGCTGGGAGCAATTTATGCGAGCGCGGTACTGGTCGACCTTAAGGCAATCTCGTGGTTCATGGCCTGCTTCCTGATTGGCAGCCTGATATTCCAGTGGCCCGTCGGATTTATCTCCGACCTCGTCGGCAGACGTGGCATCATGGCCGGTCTGTCGAGCATTGCTATCGCCTGCTGTTTACTCGCGCTCGCTACACCGAGTGACAGCTGGCTGTTTTACGCATCGATCATCGCCCTCGGCGGCGCCGCAATGCCGATGTACTCGGTTTGTATTGCTTACGCCAACGATCGACTGGAACCACATCAAATCGTTGCCGCCAGTGGCAGCCTGGTCATGGTCGCAGGTTTTGGTGCAATGATCGGGCCTATTGTAATCGCCTTTTTCATGGACCTGTACGACCTGTCATTTTATTTCTGGGGTATCGCGACGGTATTCGCGATTATCTTCTTTTTCACCTTGATCCGCATCGGCTCCCGTGCCGGAGTCGCAATAGCTGATCAATCGCACCTGATCGCTGGCCCTATTGGTACCCCGATTGCCGAGTTTATCGCACCCGATTCGTTCGAATACGCGGACGCCGTCGCAAAGCACAATGTGCGGGAGCTCGATCAACGCGAAGACATTACCGAGCGTCGGCTATAGCGATTTAAAGCGTCCACCGCAGATCGAGCGTGAAGATGTCCTCGTCACCGATATCGTCACCGATTTCCTTTAACGGATGTCCCCAAAGCAGGCGACCATTGAAGTTTGCATCCGATACTTCAATCCCTACACCAACACTGTAAATTTCTCCACAAACATCTGGATTGTCGACTTCACATTTGGCATCGCCATAGTCGACGCCGGCCGACAGAGAAATTGTTTTGGTGAAAGGGTTTCCACTGAAGGGATTCACCACCGACCGTAATTGTCGGGTCAGGTTACTGTGCAGATACCAGGCATTGCTTCCACTCAGTGACGACGAATAGCCACGCACGGTGTAGGGGCTGCCCAGGTACAGCTTATCGTTATCGAACAGTATATCGTCACTGTATTGCAGGTATAGCTTGATGCTCGCGTACCAGGCAGGATCAGGCAGGTAATAAAACAGCTGGCTGTCGATATTGAATTTTTCAAATTGAAGTCTTGCTTCATTTTCAAACCCATCCGCGAGCGTGTAGTAGTCATCGTCTCTGGCCCCGAAGGAATCAAGCCCCCGGTGATAACTGAAACCGGTGCTGAGCTGACCCCATGGTTGTATCCAGTCGTGCCGCAGATCGAGTCGCAGCTGGCTGGTTTTATAGCTGGAAACATCAATTAGCTGGTCATCAAAAAAACTGCGCGTGTCCTTAAGCTCCAATGCCAACGCCAGGGTCAGCCTGGCCGTCTGGCTACGGGTTAGCAGCTTGCTGACCTGTAGCTGATTGCTGACAGTATCACCCTCGGAAAGAAAACTGTCGTTGATTCCCTGTACCCGTTGTTCATATTCGATATCGCTATGATTCAATAGCAGCAGGTAATCCCCCAGGGGAAAAGAGTAACTTAACTCGCGACTTCGATTACTTTGATAGGTCTGAAATATTTCACCGCCGTTATAGCGAAACTCTATTATGTCATTGATATTGAAAGGATTATCGAGGGTTGCCAGTAAACTCAACTGGGGATCGATATCCGTTCGCACATTGATTCCAAGCTCGGTGCGAACCGTATCCGACTCCGTGGTCCTGATCGCTACGATGCTGCCACCCTGTTGTGTCCCCGGCCTGATCTCGAAACTGGCGCTGACCGAGGCCACGCGCTCGATGGCCTCAAGCGAAGTCTCAAGTTCGCGCAGGTTTAGAATCTCGCGGTTGAACATGAAAGCCGTCGCGATCTTGCCATTGCTGGTACCGCTATTGGCATCGATGATCGCCTCGACTCTGCCCACCAGGATACGAATCTCGATCTGACCATCGCTGATATCCTGTTCCAGTAAATAAGGACGTGAGGTGACATAGCCTCGCCCGATAAAGTCATTCGAGATTGCTGACAGAATGCCTCGAATCAGGCTGCCATCGATACAGTTGCCGAGGAATGGTCGGATCAATGATGCCTGGCCGGCATCGCTGAGAATTTCGCTGGCCTCAATATCCACCCTTGCCAGGGGGACACATTCAGCTTCGCTTGCCGCGTGTACCACGCCCTGCAGCAACAGGCTGAGTAGAACTACCCTAAAACCAGATTGACGTAAAAAGGCGCGTGACGGTAGCGTCAAAACTGTAAAGCGGTTCATTTCCAACCGTCCCCGCCTTGGTCAGGTCGCGGAAATCGTCATAGTCGAAGCTTATGAAATCGAGCTGCAGGTTCAGACTGCCACGTTCAACCGCACTCCAGGACCGGCCAAATTCGTAACTTGCACCCAGGCCAACAGTAGTGCTAGAAAAGGTGCTCAATTCCTTGTCACGTGCGAGGAAATTCAGTGCACCCCTGCTCGGGAACAAGTCGCTGTAGAATTCGGCGCTGCTTTGATCGTGATATCGAAAACTGGCCTCGACAATCCAGGCGTCACCGTAGGGGAAGGTATACCCCAGCTCGTAGGTGGTCGCGTCGATATCCCAGGTATCTTCGAATATTCGAACCCCAGCATGTAACGCGGCACGTTGTGGCAGAAAATAATTGGCGCGCACGGCAATAGCGTTGCTAGTGCGGGTATCCGGATAGATTTCCGGCTCAAAGCTATAGCTAGTGCATGCTGGTGGATCACTACAAAATCGTACCGAACGATAGGGATTATTGAGATAACCATCATCGGTTATCGTTTCCAGGGTTAAAGCCATGACCAGATCCTTGGTCAGGATTTGCGAAATCCCAAACCGATAGCTGCGCACCTTGGTGTCTTCTTCAAAAGCATCATCCCCATTTCGTCCAACTGTATTATCACCCAGCGCAAAGCTCATGGTGACGGTGGTCAGGTCACCAAACATGTCCTGCGAAATCCCGAGACTTAATGTATTAGCCTCGAAGTCACTTTCATCGCTAACCGTATAGCCGAGACTCATGGTTGTCTTTTGACGCAGGTAATCGATGCTGACAGAATTTTCTGTGCGTTCCTCGGTGTACTCGCTTGCACTAACGAGCACATCAACCGAGGCACTGGTGACATTATCGACATAGTGATTCAAGCCTACTGATAGGCTATCACCCACATTCTTGCGCACCAGAAACGATGGTCCATCGATTTCGGCGCCACCACCATCGTATCGATGGTAGAGCAGGTCCACGCGCTCTTCCGGCAATACAGCGGCTCGCAATTCCTGGATGGACGATACCAACAGGGAGATAACCACCAACAGCCAACTGGATGATTTCACGAAAGCATGACATTGCTTGGTGGCGGTCATATTTACCATGCAAGAGTTTTTTGCGGTAACCAGCAGGGCAGGCAAGCTAATTGCAGCCGCATCCACCGCCTGTTGCTATGCCCGCGCCCCTTGCGCCCTCACGAGAATCATAAACATGATGTATATAGCTTGCCGATACCGGATCTCGGTTGAAGCTCATGATGGGGTCTGCGAGATTGGCGCGTTCGTAGGGCTTGACCCAGGGCTCGATCGCACAACCCCCCAGAATAAAGACACTACTAATTAATGCAAATGCGATTTTCTTTTGCATCTTTTTACTCGCGCACCAGTTTTTTCACCATCTTGCGATACTTCTCTTCATCGCCCGGCTTGTAACCCTTATGCAGATAGCGCACGTTGCCATCACGGTCGAGGACAACCGTGGTCGGCATCGCGATCACATTGTATTTCTTACTGACCAGGTTGTTGTTATCCAGCAATACCGGAAAATCAACCGGGAAGTTCTTGAGGAATCCCCGCGCTTTCTTGACGTCCTCTTCGACATTAACGCCGAGCACGGTAAATCCGAGCGGTTCATACTTATTATGCAGGTTGTTCAGCAAAGGCATTTCTTCTCGGCAGGGGCCGCACCAGGACGCCCAGAAATTAATCAGGACCACGTTACCCGTCAATTCGCTGAGTTTGAGGTTTTTACCGGTAAGCGACTTTAACGTGAAATTCGGCGCCGGACCCTTTAACGAGGCCGCGTGCGAGAGATTTAATCCTGCAAACGATAAAAAACACAGCAGTAACAAGCTGATTCCGGTTCGCGATAACATGCTGTTCATATCTAATCTCCTTTAGAAAAATAAGTTAAATGCCACTGTTAGTTCAATATTGTGGGTCGTTTCCTCGCTGCCGAAGAGGTCCTGCTCGAAGATCAAGTCTCGCATTTCAATGTCGAGGCTGAAGCCGTCGGCAAACAAGGTGCGATGCCCTACTGCATAAGCGATGGTAAATCGATCATCGCCCGCAAATTCCGTGTTACCCACACCCGCAGACAGATAAAGCACAGTATTGAATGTAGTTGAATCGGTTAAAAATGCCTCCCCGGGGAACAGGTTGAATCCAAGGGAAACGATGTAGTACTCGACTTCCCGCTCCTCATTGGACAACAGGGGGGCACCGCCACTCAGAATCTCGAAGCTGGTCTTTCCGGAGTCGCCGAGGCCGTAGGAAGCCTGCACGAAAAAATCTTCAGAAACGTTATAACCAAGCTTGATACCTTTCACGAGATCGGTATCAAAATCCTCGAGCGCCAGGTAACCTACGTAAACAGCGATTTCAAAATCGTCTGAATCGATCTGGGATTCATCGAACTCGATACGCTCGATCTGAGGCTCGATCAGACTAGATTGATCCTCTTCATCACTCTGCGCAGCAACCTGGGTCACCGGCATCATTGCGATCAACCAAGCACTCGCTAGAAAAATACTGCGAAACCGAATTTCCACTCGTTTACTACCTCGCTGTTGTCACTGGTGCCGGATGAAAAAATTACATACTCGTTAGCCTCGAATCGAAACAGAAAACTGCGGCTGACATAGCGTTGCAATCCCAGACCAAATTGCGCAAAGCTATTTTTATCGTCTCTTGCTGAAATCAGGATAACACTGGGATCAACCTCAATCTCACCCAATCCAAGAGTGAGATAAGGCGAGTACTTAAAATCCGGAAACGGCTGCATTACCAGATTTCCCTTGTAGAATGTACTACTCGATTTATCGCCTACTGACTTCCCAAAATGAAACTCACCCGTCAGGTTCTCGGAAAACGAATATCCGGTAAACAGAGTAAACACCGGAGCCGATTCAAATTCACCGCCGGTATATCCCAGGATCCACTTGCGCTGGGTAAAATCTTCCAGATCGGACTCGACAACCCTGAACTTTTCGCCGGTGAGTAGAAGTGTTTCCCGCATCTGATCACGACTCGCCCACCCGGTCTTGCCTGTGCTGGTTTCGATTCTGAACCAGTCGGTTTTGCGTCTGATAACACTGACCTCGGTGCCTCGATCAACCACGTAAAAAATCGGGTAGCCTGCGCCTGGGCCGGTATGCAGCTCGATAAAAGGATCAGCGATTTTAACCTTGTAATAAACCTTTCCTTCCGCATCAATATTTTTCTCAGGCGCGACTTCACTCTCAGCTGTCCTTTTCGATGCTCCCTCTTCCATTACGGTAGGTGCTTTTTGTGCCACCAGGATATCTGCGTCGATCGATTGCGACTGTGACGGTCTGGAAGCGACAAATAGCAAAAGAAACAGGCTGGGCAAAAGTATCCCCTTGAGACGTTTCAAGTTTATTTTCCCGTGTTATTACAGCCACTAGCTAGTTTTGTGGCGCCGCCGGGTCAAAAGGATCATTAAAGTTCTGGGCGCCTAAATCTATCCACTCTGAGATTAGCTTTAATTCGGCACCTGTCAACATAGTCGTATGATCGACACTGCCCACCGGCAATGCGCGCCCGGCGTCCAGCTCGGTTCCGGTCATCTTTTCAATGAAAAAGCTGCTGCGGGCACCAGCCGAAGTCATGATCGGAGCGATCGCAGCTGCCGGGTCGGGAATTGTACCGCCGATGCCGTCGGGCACAGTAAACTGCTCGAGCATACCCCCCGCATTGATGAACTGGCCCTGCCTGGTGTTAAACATTTGTTGATAAGACCTGAAACGATCGTTCGGGTCCTGGTTGGGATCGGTGGTCAAATCGAGCTGCCCATAGGGTAGGCGTGTACCGTTGTTAGTGGTGTGACAGCTAATACAGGTATCGTCACCGACGCCATCGGCCACCGCCACTGACACCAGTGGCGTATTGGTCGGGTCGTTGTTTGGTGGATTGACCGGATCCATCGGCGTAATGGCGTCAACAGCGCCGCGATTAAGCTGGAAAATCGCGTGAATATGGGGTGGATAATGGATTGCCACACGGCAATTGTAGAGCCAGTTGGGAGCGCAAAAGGTATTAGTCGGCCTCAACATGCCGGGGCTCAGATCGGCATAAAGATAATCGATATCCGGGTCTGGAGTGCTTATGCCGGGATCGGTCCAGTAATCTCGGTATATCAGGTCAGCGCTGAGCTTCGGTTGATTGGCGACCGCAAGGCTATCGAAACGTACCTCCGCCATGGTTTGCCCGGGAGTACCCATGTAAGGACTAGCTGGCATCGAGCCTGGAATCAAAGTATTGACGAATATCCCACCAGCCGGCAGACCGCTATTGATCGATGGCGCCTCGCCATCGCTGCGCGCATGAATTTCGGGCGGACTACCGCCATTGTTGACGTCATGACAACCGACGCAGGTTAGCATATCTCCCGGTTGCACCTGGAACCAGTTCTCATGCGACGGGCCAATCCTGCGACCTTCACCATCGAGCACCTCGACCGCTAACGGGACATAGGCCGGAACTTTGACCTTGACCGAACCGTCGGGTTCGACCGGCGCGTAGCCGACGATCTCGCGCATACCCCGATTACGTTGCGGTCCAAACGCATTGCCATCAAGGTCCGGTGGGTTGACCAGCGTCGGGTCATCGGGATCGGGTATTCCGACCGACTTTACGAAACGCACGAAACGGGCGGGACGATCGACTGCGGCGGAATTCACCGGATCGGCAAAATCCTGTACCGAGGTAATGCCGAGGCCAGCGGGCGCGCATTCGGTAAAGAAACAACCGTTAAACGCGGGATCGCTCAAATCGTAAACGCTTTTGATATTGACCACGCCAACGACTTCGGTCTCCCAGCCAGGATCAAGCTCACCGAGCAGGCTCTTGTCGAAGATAACCGGCGCCCGGGTTCTGTTCTCGAGCGCAATGACGTCGGTGATAACCCTGCCCGCTTCCGCCAACACGATGGGTTTCTGGGTATCGACGTCCATATCGTAAATCCAGATCGAGTAAGAGGGCGACCTTTCCACGGCCGCTGGATCATTCACATATTCATCAAGACAGGGCCTTATTACACCATTGACGTCCACCTGGCAGGTGGATTTACTGACCAGCATGCGATTCGATCCATCCCATAACGGGTAAACCGTGGCATAGCGGCCGTTGGCTGAGATCGAACCATCGTTGGTGACATTGGAGACGGTGGCATCACGCTGCGCCGGACCGGGCATGCCCGCCAGTGACCAGAGCGGCTTATTGATATCCACAAAGCGATCGACGCTGATAACCTCAACATTGCCGCCGTCGAAGGTTCCGTCAAACGGCTTGGTGATTACCATCAAGTCACCGTTTTCCATTTCGCGAAAATTGGTAAAGTGGATTTCTGCGCCGCCGGTGCCGGTATTGTGACTTTGCGATCCATATAGAATCTGCAAATCGCTGCCGTCCGGATTGACGGTGTATAAATTGATTTCGTCATTGCCGCCGGCATTGTCCCAACGACTGAATACTATTTTTCCACCCTTGAAACTGGTAAATACCTGCGGGTAAAGATCGTGGCTCTGGTTGAAGGAAATCTGCTTGATTTCGGTGCCGTCGGCATTCATGACGTGCAGCACCAAAGCCTGAACACCCTCGTCTTCGTCGAGTGCGGAAAATCTCGGCTTGCCTTCGTTGATCAGCATTTCGCGAGACTGGCGCTGACGATTCGAGGAAAATACGATACGGCCATCGGGCAGGTAGCTGGGGAAAAGATCATCACCCTCCTCGGCAATCAGAGCGGTGGAGATAACTCGACGAAGTTGACTCGTGGTTAAATCGTATTCGTAAACATTCCAGCTGGGGAACGGGGGATTGTTCGGGTCGGGGTCGAACAGGCGCAGTGAAAAAACCAGCTTGGTGCCATCGTGGCTGGCGCTCAAGCCCTTGACGTCGCCGATACCGGTGGTAACGGAGCTCGTGATATTAATCTCGTTGTCGTTACTCCGCAGATAAACATCGCCGCCGGAACTGAACAGCCTCGGCTCGCGCACATCGACCTGAACCTCGTCGCCCATGTCGTCTACCGGAATCGGACGCTTGACGTAAGCAATCGGGATTTCGATGATGCCGGGATCGATTCCTTCGCCTGAGTCGGATCCGGGATCACATGCGCTCAGGGCGACGACTGCGGTGCATATTACAGCTAATCCTAACCAGTGAAACTGGAATTCCATCAACTGCCTGGATCTCGTCAGAATGCGTGTATATAAGGCTGTCGTATGTTTCATCTATTTCCTTAAAGTTGGTACCCGGTGGAGCGCCCTATGTCATTAATTTTATAGTTTATCTTCGAACTTATATAACCCGCTGCCGAATTCTGACCAGATGTACTTATTTCCTTACGAACGGTATACGTGAGAGCGAGCCAGTCTCGTAAAATAGGGTATTAGGTTTAATACGCAAACAGTATTTACGAGTTAACAGCTCTGAGCTTAACAGCATAAATAAAATGGTCAGGTGTAATTGAGGTTTTTGTGACTTAATTAACGCAGTTTATCCATTTGACGTTAACTCGTTGTGCTAGGTTTAAACCTTCGGCTTTGAGCCCGCGCAACAGCGGTTGATAAGGAAATAATGGGGATACTGATGGGAAAGAACAACAAAATATCGCTGCCGTTGTTAATCATGGTGGCACTGACAAGCCAGCCGCTCTGGGCCGATGCCCAGGATAGAGCGCAGGCCAAAAGAATTCATGATCGGCTCGTTGGCGTTACCGCTACTAACGCGACGATAGACGCCATGGAAGCACTGCTGATCAGTGATCCTACCGGTAAAACCGCCGCTGAATACGCGATCGACACCGCGCAAAATCCCAATGCACGATTCTTCTACAACGTAACCCTGAAGAATTTCGCCGCGCCCTGGACCAACGAAGAGCAGACGGTATTCACCCCGCTAAACGATTATTCGGCGACCGTGATCGGCCTGATACGCGATGGCGGCGATTTCAGGCAAATATTGCACGGCGACATCATCTATCGCGGTGATCCGGGCCTCGGCATCGCGGCTTACTCGAATAGCAACAACAACCACTATGAACAACTGGAAGCGCTTGGTCCCACTACTGGTGACCTCGCCAACCCGAATATCCTCGAGGGTAGCGTAACCCAGCCGGGCATAACCCAGAGCTCGGTGACAGGCCTGGCCAGTGGTGCCACCGCCGGTGTGATGACCACGCGCGCGGGCGCAATGGCGTTTTTCTCCGCAGGCACCAACCGCGCCATGTTCCGCTTCACGCTAATGAATCACCTGTGCACCGATCTCGAACCGCTCAAGGATGTCTCGCGCTCCCCCGACAAGGTTCGCCGCGATGTATCGCGCAGCCCAGGCGGCGATAGCCGTCTCTACATGAATGGCTGTGTCGGCTGCCACGCCGGCATGGACGGCATGGCGGGCGCGTTCGCCTTCTACGAGTGGGATAGTGCCGCCGGCCGTATGCTGTACCAGGACATCGGCAGCCCGCTTTTCGACCCCGCCACCGGCGTATCGCTCAAGCACAACATTAACGGGAATAACTTCGAGTACGGTCACATCACCGAGGATGACAGCTGGATCAACTACTGGCGCAACGGTCCCAACTCGAAGCTCGGACTCCGGCCCGCCGATGACGGCCCGAATGCTACCGGTTGGGGACCGCTCATCAATCCCGATGCCAATGGCAATGAAACCGGTAACGGGGCGAAATCTCTTGGCATCGAAATGTCCAATAGTAAAGCCTTCGCCCAGTGCCAGGTAGACAAGGCATTCAAGTCGATCTGCCTGCGTGATCCCAATAATTTCGCCGCGGACCGCAGCGCACGCGACGGATTTGTTTCCAACTTGGTCGGCAGCGGATACGACATGCGCGAAGTCTTCACCGACGTCGCCGCATACTGCAAAGGGAGTTGAATATGAATAAAAATCACCCTTTTATTAAGATCATTTCACTCCTTGCACTGGGCGCGATGATGGCGGCCTGTGACAGTGGCGGCGTTGGCACCACGGCTAACCAGAACCTGGGTAACACGGCTAACAATTTCGCCTACACCGGTCCGGCCGCGCGCGACATCGCCGTCAGTAATTTCCAGTACTACCTATGGCGGAACGTGACCGACGTAACCCGCTGCGGCGGCTGTCATAACTCAGAAGCCAGCGCGCCGGTTACCCCGTTATTCTTCGATACCTCCAATGTTAACGTAGCTTACGACGCGACTGTGGCCAGGGATCCGTCACTTTTACCCGCGAATCTACCGACGATGAATCCGTTGAACGCGGTATTTGTCGACAAGCTCAACAATAATCACTTTTGCTGGGAGACCAATCCCGCGATCTGCGCCACGCTGATAGCTGGTTGGATCGACGACTGGAAAAATGCGGCCAATGGCGGCGCTGGGGCGCGCCAGATCAATCTGACTGCACCGGCCAGCATCAGGGACCCGGGCGACTCCAAGTCGTTTCCCGCCACCGCGACCACTGTCGGCACCAACGGCACCAGTTTCGCCGATACCGTGTACGAGCTGCTGGTTGGCAGCAACCCGGTAATTGCCGACAATAACTGCCAGAACTGCCACAATGAAGTTGGCCCAATATTGCCGCAGGCGCCGTTTTTTGCCCACACCGATGTCGATGTAGCTTACGAGGCCGCCAAGTCAAAAATGGACATCGATACACCCGCTAATTCGCGATTGGCCGTGCGCCTGTTCGAGCAGCACAACTGCTGGAGCACCTGTGGCCCCGACGAAACGCTGATGGTGCAGAGGATCACGGATTTTGCCGATGGCATTGCGGTTTCGTCGATCGACCCCACCCTGGTCACCAGTAAGGCACTGACCCTGGGCGAAGGTATTATCGCCTCCGGTGGCAATCGCCATGAAACCGATCAATTCGCCATCTGGGAATTCAAAACCGGCACTGGTCTGACCGCTTACGACACCAGCGGTGTCGGCGCCTCGATCAACCTGTCACTGATCGGCAGCGTCAACTGGGTTGGCGGCTATGGTCTCGAATTCACTGGTGGACGGGCACAGGCCGATACTATCAGCAGCGATAAAATCTTTACCTATCTTCAGGATACCGGTGAATATGCCATCGAAGCCTGGGTCATCCCGGCCAACGTCACCCAGGAAGACGCCAATATCGTCAGTTACTCCGGTGGTGACCTCGCGCGCAATTTCACGCTGGGCCAGGATATGTACAACTACGAGTCTTACAACCGGATTGACTCGGTTATTCCTGCACCGAACGGCGAACCCGTTATGTCTACCGGGGAAGACGACGAGGAGCTGGCGCAAGCCAGCTTGCAGCATGTCGTGATCAACTATGATCCCCTCGATCGCCTTGGCAATGGCGCTGGCCGCAGCATTTACGTCAACGGCCAGCTGGTCAATAACCTGACTGACACCGCGGCGGGATTACCGATCACAAACGTCTGGGACGATACTTTCGCATTCATCCTCGGCAACGAAATCTCAGGAAACCGCCCGTGGATGGGACAGGTCAAAATGGTTGCGCTACACAACAGGGCACTAGCCCAACCAGAGATTCAGCAGAACTTCGACCTCGGCGTCGGCCAGAAATTCCTGCTGCTATTCTATGTCGGTCATCACCTCGGTGAAATCGGCAACCCCAACAGCTTTATCATGTTCGAGGTGGCCCAGTTCGACAGCTACAGTTACCTGTTCAACAAGCCCACGTTCGTCACCCTTGATGGCAGTGCCCCGAGTTCAGACATTGATATTAAAGGCCTGCGTATCGGCATCAACGGCAAAGAGGCGCTCGCAGGCCAGGCTTATGCCAACCTCGACACCAGCGTCATCGCCGCCACCTACGACCCGGCGACCGGCCAGGAACTGTCTTCTAAGGGTACTATTATTTCGCTCGAAAAAGGCTCCGACAGCGACGAGTTCTTCCTGACTTTCGAGGATTTCAACGGCTTCACCAAGGCCTTTAGTGATATCGTTCCGACAGTAGCTGCCGATCCGGGCGATCCGGTCAACCCGCTTGAGGCCGACATCGGCGTGCGCACCTTCCAGGAGATCAATGTGACCATCGCCGAGATTACCGGCGTGCCTGTCACCAACACGGCAGTCGCAACGGTTTACAACGACTACATCCAGCAGTTGCCGACGATAGAGGCGATCGAAGCCTTCCTGCCCTCGCACCAGATGGCGATCGCGCAACTCGCGTTGACTTCCTGTAGCGAACTGGTCGAAGGCAACGGTTCGATACCCAGGGCGACCTACTTCCCTGGATTCAATTTCGGCACCAACGCGCAAACCGCTTTCGATACCCAGGCCGAGCGAGATGCGATTATCGATCCGCTGCTAAGCGCGGCGATGAACGTCGACCAGGCCACGCCTGCGAATAATCTCATCACGCAACCAGTGGAACTGGAAGTCGCTGACTTGCTGAGTTCTCCGGCCGCGCAGGATCTTGATCCCGCACTCACCGGCGACTCGTATGACAGTCTGATAACAGAAATGTTATCCGATCTCGTAAACACGCCAGCACGCACCGAGCAAATCGTGAAAGCCGTCTGCGCCGTCGCCACTGGTGGCGCGGTAATGCTAGTACAATAGGATTCGAATATCATGGCCAGATTTAAAAAGAACCAGTACATCCCCCCCCAGGCACCGTTGTTGTACGAAGACCACGGACGTCCTGTCACCCGACGGCAGTTTATTCGCCAGGGCATGATGACCGGCTCGGCTACCGTGCTTTCGGCCGGCGCCTTCGGTATGTTTGCGAATCCGAACATGGCGCGTGCAGCGGTCGCACCCGATCTTGACGCCCTCGCGACCGATATCGGCTGTATCCTGGGCGGTGTCGGCGCCGGTCAAAGCGTACCCTTTATCGCCTTTGACCTGGCCGGGGGTGCTAATTTTGCTGGCTCCAACGTGCTGGTCGGCCAGGGCGGCGGACAGATGGATCTGCTGTCCACGGCCGGTTACAGCAAACTCGGTCTGCCGGGCGATATGCTGCCCGGACAGGACAGCACCGGCGTAACCCTGTTAAATACCAGCGCCAACAACGATTTCACCAATAATGATCTCAATCTCGTATTTCATGCGGATAGCCCGATGCTGTTCGGCATTCTCGAGAAAGCCAGCACGGCAATCGGCAATGTCGATGGCGCCGTGATCCCGGCACGCTCGGACAACGACACCGGCAACAATCCGCATAACCCGCTCTACCCGCTGGCGATGGCCGGTGCGCGCGGCAGTGTGGTCGACCTGATTGGTTCGCGCAGTAGCGTCTCGGGCGGCAACTCGATGGCGCCGGCGATGTATATCGATCCCAATTTCCAACCCACCAAGGTAGATCGTCCCAGCGATGTCACCGGGCTTGTGGATGTCGGCGATCTGACCACAATCCTGGGTCCGGACGATGTCACCGCGGTGATGGAATCCATTACCCGGATAACCCACAAAAAACTCAAGCTGGGTACCATCGACACCGGGCTGACCAACGACGACGTGGTCAAGGACCTGGTACGCTGTGGCTACCTCAAGGCCTCCGACATCGCCGACCGCTTTGCCGGCGTCGAAGTCGATCCGACACTCGATACCAACATTGCTGGTCCGATCTTTTCGGCAACCGAACTGGCCAACGATGGTGAGTTCAGAAAAACCGCCTCGGTCATGAAAATGGTCATGAATGGCTATGCCGCAGGCGGCTGCATCACCATGGGTGGCTATGATTACCACACCGGTGACCGGCGCGTCGGTGAAAATCGCGATTTGCGGGCCGGGCGCTGCATCGGCGCCTGCCTCGAATATGCGCGCCTGCTGGCGTCTCCGCTAATGATTTACGTGTTTAGCGACGGTTCGGTGGCCAGTAACGGTAACACCGACGATACCGCGTCTGCCGGTGCTGGTGAGAACCTGGTACTCGGTGGCGGCGGCAAGGGCGAATGGACTGGCGATAATTCCTCGACCGCCTGTTCCTTTTTCCTGGTGTTCGACCCGACAGCCGCACCTACGCTGGTCGGCACACGCCAGATCGGACGTATGAACGCAGGCGCTTCCGTGGTCACCTCGGCCACGCCCGCGGCAAATAACGTCAACCTGCTGGTTAATATGGTCATACTTAACTATATGGCCGTGAACGGGCAGGTGTCGCCCGGAAATACAACCGCCTTCACCAATATTTTTCCGAATCACGGCCTGGGTAATCAGGCAAACCTGGACAGCTTTATTTCGTTTGGTTCTTTGGTGTAAGCTAACCTTTTTGGTGCACTTTACATGTCTGAATCTCTGGCAGGCAAAGCCAATGGTTTGCCTCGGCAGACATTAGCCTCGTCTATCTTTACGATAATTCTCCTGTGTAGCCAAACGACGGCGCACGCCGAATGGCATCAACAGCAGCGCGACATCATGGGAACCCGGGTTTCAGTTGAACTCTGGCATGATGAAGCCACAACCGCATCCAGATGCAGTGAAAAGGTTTTCACCGAAATGCGTCGCATCGAAGCAAGGATGAGCTCATATAAAAGCGACAGTGAGCTTTCATTTATCAATGACAACGCCGCGATGAACGCGGTCAAAATCAGTGATGAAATGATGCATCTGATTAAAAGATCGATTCACTTCTCCGAGGTTTCGAAAGGCGCGTTCGATATCACTTATGCCAGCGTCGGCTATGCCTACGACTACCGTAAACGCCAGCAGCCCAGCAATGAATCTATCTCGGAGAAACTGCCAGCTATCGACTATCATCATATTATGATTTCCGGAGATGAGATTCAGTTTGGCAACGATGCGGTACGTATCAACCTCGGCGGCATCGCCAAGGGTTACGCGGTCGATCGTGCTGCCGATATTATCGGCCAGTGTGGCATCACCGAGGCCATGGTAAGTGCGGGCGGTGACAGCCGTATCATCGGAGATCGCAAGGGTCGCCCCTGGGTCATGGGTATCAAGCATCCTCGCGACCCTGAGGGCATTGCGATACGTCTGCCGCTCAGCGAAAGCGCGATTTCAACGTCGGGTGATTACGAGCGGTTTTTTATTGACGACGGCAAACGCGTGCATCACATTATCAATCCCGCCACCGGCCGCTCCGCGACGGCCAGCTGGAGTGCAACCGTCGTCGGCCCCGATGCCCTGACAACTGACGCTTTATCTACTACTATTTTTATTCTGGGTGCAGTCGACGGAATTACCCTGATTGAAACCCTGGAAGGAATCGACGCCATCATTATCGATAGCGATGGAAAAGTGCATTACTCCTCTGGCTTTGAAGTACCTGAAGTCAAACAATAATCGCCCAAAATCTAGCAGACCTATGAAATATTTCAGCCTTATCATCCTTTTACTTGTTTACCTCGCCGTTCCCGTTGTCGGGCAGGAAACTTCATCAGAGTTGATCGAAGGCGAGATCGAAGTGCCACAAGCGGAAGAATCGGACGAGGCCAATGCAGAATCGATCGATGAAGATGAGTCCCTGGAAGGCTCGCTCGACGCGGATATCGAAGCCCTGAAAAAAGAAGTACTATCGCTTAACCGGGACCTGTTTATCCTCGAAGAGGACTTACTGTTTCCTTCGAACACCCAGTTCAGCGTCTTCCTGTCGATGAACGCCGGTGCACTGTTCAGTCTCGATTCGATCCAGCTGAAAATTGACGACAAGAACATCGCCAATCACCTGTACACCGAGCGCGAACTCGCGGCCCTCAAGCGCGGTGGCGTGCAGCGTCTCTACATCGGCAACCTGCCGACAGGTGAGCACGAAATTATCCTGATTTTTACCGGGGTTGGACCCAAGGGTCGGGACTACCGCCTCGGTGAAACAATCGTCATAGAAAAGACAACCGATCCCCAGTTCGTGGAATTCATGATCGCTGATGATACCGGTAAGGAACAACCTCAATTCGATGTGCGTGTCTGGGAATAAGCGCCATCAAAAATTCCTGAGGCACGTATCGCGCGGCATTCGTCGCTCATTCTACGGGCTACTGTTAAGCTGTGCCTGCAGCCCGGTCATCGCGGTTCAAACGGTCGAACATAGAGTCGAGGATCTCGACTATGGTCGCGCACTCTACCAGTTTTTCCAGGATAGCAGGCTGGCGGCAATTACCCAACTGATGATAGCCGCGGAAAGACCTCGCAGCCGTAGCCAGGTCAATGAGTCCAACCTGTTGCTCGCAGATCTATACTACGGGTACGGGCTATACGAAGAATCGCGCGACCTGTTTGCCCAGCTCCTGACCGCCGAGGTTTCGGACTCGATTCAAAACAGGATCTGGTTCAACCTGGCACGGCTTCGCTACGAGCAGGGTTACTATGAACCAGCGCTTGACCTGCTATCACGCATTAACGACCAGCTACCGGGTGGTGTGGAGTCAGAAAAGAGATACCTGCTGACCAACCTTTATCTTGACAATCGCCAGTACGACGAGGCCGCCGATCTCAGCAACCAGATCAACCCGAAATCGATCTGGAAGATCTACGCGCGCTACAACCTGGCGGTAACGCTCATCGAAGACGATCGCTACGAGTCCGGTAAGACACTGCTCGAAAAGATCGGCCAGATGGAAGCCGGTACACCCGAATTGATTGCCCTGCGCGATCGCGCAAATCTTTCGCTGGGGCTCAAACAGCTGCGCATGGAACTGGCCGAGCCGGCACTGGAAAGCCTTTCCAGGATCAGGCTCGAGGGACCCCTGAGCAACGAGGCGCTACTTGCATCCGGCTGGGCCTGGTATCGACTCGGCAAGTTCGACAAGGCAATGATCCCCTGGCAGGTGCTGCTGCAGCGCAACGCAGTAGATGCAGCGACACAGGAAGCGATCCTGGCGATTCCCGCCAATTACGCCAAGTCAGGCCAGGACGGGCTGGCAGTACGCCATTATGAAATTGCCGCGACACAGTTTGATTTGCAGCTGCAGTTGCTCGATAACGCGATCAAGTCGATCGAAAGTGATGAATTAATTGCAGCGCTGCGGGAAAACGCCATTCTCTACGATCGCAGCAGCCTGCAACGCTTACCACCGAGTTCCGATGTTACCCCGCAATTACACCTTCTGCTGGCTTCGACAGAATTTCAACGCGAAATTACACGCTACCAGGAATTGCTCGATATTCGTAACTCGCTTCGATTCTGGGGCAATAACTTCCCTGCTCTGGAGCTGATGCTGTCAGAGCGTCGCCGTGGTTTTGAAAACAAGCTGCCGTTACTGCAGCAATCCAGCAGTTTCGATCAGCTCGATCTACTGCGTGAACAGAGGGACCAGTTTGCCGGCCGGGTCAGTGCGATCGAGGCGGCACAAGACTTCGAGGCGCTCGCAAATCCGGATGAGCAGGAACAGCTGTCAAGGCTGCAACGCGTCTCGACGTCTATTGACATGGTCGCACCGGAACGTAATACGGCCTACCAGCAGGATATGTTTCGCCTGTTATCCGGATTGCTGCGGTACGAGTTGGAGACCGACTTTCCGGTAAGATTCTGGAAAACAAAGAAACAGCTGATACTGCTGGATCGTGCACTGGCTGAATCCGAGCAGCGGGTTAATGACTTACGCAGGATCACGGAGCGTACCGACCTCGAGTTCGGTCTGTTCGAGAAACGCATCGGCGGCCAGACAGAGCGCATCAGTCAATTGCGTAGCAAGGTCTCAACCCTGTTGTCGTCACAGGAGCGACTCATCAATCAAATGGCAATTGACGCCATTCGTCAACAGCAGCAGCATATCGTGCAGTTACGCCTTAATGCCCGTTTTGAACTGGCCAAAATTTTCGACCGGATGGCGGCAGAACAATGACTAAAAGCCTGTCCCATCGCCTGCCCATCATGATGCTCACCGCGACACTTGTTGCCTGTGGTTCAGGTGGGTCCGATTTCGGACCGACGATCGGTGATCTCGAGGAACTGCCGCCCCTGCTGGAGACCGCGGAACTGGAGCCGCAGGCGAGTTTCAAAGTCGATCGTCAGCAAGTCATAGACAGCTTTCGGGCCCTGGTTGAGATAACGGCCGACGGTGGCGGTACCGGAGATGAATTACGACGCCTGGCTGATCTCGAACTGGAATCCAGCCTCGATAACCGAATATCCGATGACGAGACGACCCAGCAGCAGGGCATTGGCGAAGCGGCACGGGCAATCGGGATTTACGAAGCCTATCTTAAAAAATACCCCGAACGCCCGAGTAACGATATGGTGCTTTACCAATTGTCTCGTGCCTATGCCCTCGAAGCTGAATCTGAAAAATCCATAGCCGCGCTGGATCGCATCGCGCGCGAGTACCCGGATTCACAATACATGGACGAGGTTCAGTTCCGGCGTGGCGAGAACCTGTTTGTGCAGCGGGAATACCAGGCTGCAGAGCAGGCTTATGGCAAGGTCGTAAACGATCACCCGGATTCGCTGTTTTTCGAAAAAGCGCTCTATAAATATGGCTGGACGCAGTTCAAACAGAGTCGCTATCGCGATGCCCTAGCCAGCTACACGCGCTTGCTCGACGTCAATTTTGAACAGGATAAGATCTGGGAAATCGGTTTCAATCCAGGGCTGCCTAGAGCAGATCGGGAGCTACTCGAAGATGTCGTGCGCGTCGTCTCACTCAGCTTTTCCTACCAGGACGAAAAATACTATATTGCACAATACTTCAATGAAACCGGAAAGCGAAACTACGAGCCCCTGCTTTACCTGCGGCTGGGCGAACTTTACCTGGACAAAAAGCGCATCATCGACGGTTCGGATCTGTTCCTGGCCTACACCAAGCAATACCCCTACTCATCGCATACCCCGCGTTTTCACCAGCGTGCAATTGAAACCTTCCAGCAAGCCGGTTATTCGGACCTGGTGCTAAAAGAAAAGATCGCCTTCGTTAACCGCTACGACGTAAACGGCGAATACTGGGCGTTGCAGGAACCCGAAACCCAGCGAACCCTGACCAAGACCCTGGTCTTGCACATGACCGAGCTGGCTACCCATTTTCACGCACTGGCCCGGGCCAGCAAGAAAATGAAAGACTACGGGATTTCGGCCGACTGGTATCGCCGCTTTCTAAAATCCTTTCCGAATGATCCGGGCGCACCGCGGATGAATTTTCTGCTCGCCGAAAACCTCTACGATGCAGGTCAATATCCGCAGGCAATCGACGAGTACCAGAAAACAGCATATAACTATGCGCCACACAAGGATAGTGCCGAGGCAGGCTACGCAGCGCTGATCGCGTTTGATGCCCTGTTCAAGACGACCAATGCAAGTGACATTCCCGCATTGCGGCGCAAGCGCATTAAATCGGCGGTCCGCTTTACCACGGCTTATCCCGATGATCCCCGATTGTCGGTGGTTGAACTGCAGACCGCACAACAGTTCTTCAAGTGGAAGAATTATCCTGACGCGATCGCGTCGGCAAACCGCCTGATTGAAAACCAGCGCGTTGACAAAACCACCAAGCAAACCGCGTGGACAATACTGTCCGATGCGCAGTTTTCAACGGCGGACTACGCCGCGGCTGAAAAATCCTATCTCACGCTGCTGACTTTTATGCCGAAACAGGACCAGAAGAGAAAGGCAGTGCGCGAACAGGTCGCCGCGAGTATTTACAAACAGGGGGAAATCGCTCGTGAGGTGGGGAATCACCTGCTCGCAGCACAAACCTTCACCCGACTTGGCCAGGTGATCCCAGAATCTCCAAAACGCAAGGTCGCCGACTACGATGCGGCAACCGCGTACATACAACTCGAAGACTGGTCGACCACGATCGCGCAACTGGAAGCCTTTCGCAAGAGATACCCGAGTGATAAAAAGTTCACGGATGGTGTCACCGAGAAACTCGCGCTGGCCTACAGCAAAAATGGAAACCAGTCCAAGGCGGCGCGGGAAATACTCGCGTTATCGAATCTTCCCGGCACGGCTGAGCGCAAGCGGGACCTGATGTGGCGTGCTGCCGAACTGTATCAGCAGGACGGCCAGCCCGAACAGGCGATTGCAATCTACAAGCAGTACGTCAAGGTTTATCCCTACCCGCTGGAACGCTCGATCGAACTGCGTCACAAGATCGCCGAATCATATCGCGCCAAGAACGATACCAAGAACCGTAATTACTGGCTCAACGAAATTATCAGGGCGGATGCAGCTGGAAAATCGGAACGCAGTGCACGTAGCCGGTACCTGGCCGCTACCGCCAGCCTGGAATTGATCCAGCCACTGCATCGAACCTATAGCAAAGCCAGGCTGACAATACCGCTTAAAACCAGCCTGGGCAAAAAGAAAAAACTGATGCAACAAGCGATTGACGCCTACAGCAAGGCAATGAAATACCAGGTGCAGGAAGTAACCACCGAAGCCACGTTCCAGATTGCCGAAATCTACCATGATTTCGCAAGATCCCTGATGGATTCACAAAGACCCAAGGGTCTTGATGAAGAACAACTCGAAGAGTACGAACTGTTGCTGGAAGAACAGGCCTTTCCGTTCGAGGAGAAGGCAATCGATATACATCTGGCGAACTTCAAGCGCATCCCCGCCGGCACTTTCGATGAACCCACGAAAAAGAGTTTACAGGTCCTGGGTGAAATGATGCCGTTTCGTTACGCCCGGGCTGAGAGCACTGATAATTATGTTGAAATTCAATAACATAACCGCACTTTTACTTGCCGCATTACTGCTCGTAGCCTGCCAGAGCGGTCCCGACAAGGCATCGCCTCCAAAACCCGAGGTCGCGGCGACGCCGAGTACAGAAGAGCCAGCAACTGAAGCAGAGGTGGTGGATTTTTATCAGCAATTTTATGAAGACGCGGTGGCTTCGCTTAAAAGCGGCAAAACTGCGCAAGCAGTAGAACTGCTGGTGCAGGTCAGCAACGATGCACCCGACAAGCCCTACGTTTTCACTAACCTCGGGCTCGCTTACTTCAAACTGCAGGAACTGGACCTTGCAGAACAGGCGTTCAAACAGGCAATTACGCGCGACGATAATGATGCCGTTGCGCATAACCATCTCGGAATCCTGCAGCGCCAAAAAGGGCAATTTAAAGAGGCGATGAATCGCTATCAACGTGCCATTAAGATCGATTCCAGCTACGCGTCGGCGCATCTGAACCTCGGCATCCTATTCGATATCTACCTGCAGGATCTGGACCTGGCGTTACGACATTACCAGAATTACCAGTCTCTGATCGGCGAGGAAGATACCCAGGTGGCCAACTGGATTGTCGACATCAAGCGACGCCTGAAATCGGGCACTACCAAGTCCCAGGGATAAACAAATGAGAAAACTTTCGCTAGCATTTTTCCTATTATTTGCTATTTCAAGTACTGCTAATGTGTGTGCTCAAGAAAGACTGCAAATGGAAGGCACCGAGATAACCGGAAACAAGGAATTGCCCAGGGTTTTGTATATCGTTCCATGGAAATCGGTTGAACGTTTCGAGATTTCGTCACCCCCGATTACAAGTATCATGGACCAGCAACTAACCCCCATCGAAAGGGCTGCTTTCAAACGACAGATTCACTATCACGACGCCATTTTTTCAAAGGCAAAACTGGAATAATCCAGCAGTTGACCAGAGACCGCGGAGGCTCTCGCAATGAACGAAATACTAGTTACAGTAATCAGGTTTTTCCAGGACGGTGGACCATTCATGTACCCTATTCTGATTGTTCTGGCTATCGGCCTGGCGATTACGATAGAGCGCTGGTTGCATCTTACCGTTGCAAAAACGAAAAATCGCCTCATGATTGCCAAGCTGATGCCACTGGTGGCAAAAGGTGATGTAAACAACGCCAGCGAACTCGCTCGAAAATCAAGCGCTACGGTTAGCCGAATTCTGCTGCAGGGTATCGAGCATTACAAATCTGCTCGCCGCAGGGATGATTTCGAATCGGCAATGGATGAGAGCATCATGGAGGCAATTCCACGTCTCGAAAAGCGCACCCATTACCTGGCAATGTTTGCCAATATAGCGACCCTGCTCGGGCTGCTGGGAACAATTATCGGCTTGATCAAGGCGTTCACCGCGGTCGCCCAGGTCGATCCATCGATGAAAGCGGAGATACTATCAACCAGTATATCGGTCGCTATGAATACCACCGCGTTCGGACTCATCGTCGCGATCCCGCTATTATTTTTCTACACGGTATTACAAACCAAGACGACCGAAATCGTCGACAGCCTTGAGATGACTGTCGTCAAGTTCGTCAATCATTTATCTCGCGTTAAAAACAGCGCCGGGTAGGTACTACAAATGTCAAGACGGGTACATCGGCGCAAGCATCCGGCTGTCGAGCTGAACATTACTGCCTTCATGAACTTGATGGTAGTGCTGGTGCCTTTCTTATTGATGACGGCGGTGTTCAGCCATATCACCATCCTCGATTTAAACCTGCCCCCACCGGGCGGGCAGGATACCAAGCAACCAAAAAAGCCTCCTTATGAACTGCGCATCACGATTCGCAAAAATATGCTGGTGCTCTCCGATAACCGCCTGGGCTTGATTCAACGTATTCCGTCCAAGGGCAAAGAACATAATTTCGCCATGCTGAAGGAGACCCTGAAACAGGTTAAAGCTCGGATTCCCAAGCATACCAATATCACGATCCTGGCCGAGCAACAAACCCGTTATAACGACCTGATCAGAGCGATGGACAGTTCGCGTTCGTACCGCACAGAAGTCGAGGGTGAGTGGGTCTTTGCCGAACTGTTCCCCGATATATCGATTGGCGATGCGGCCAGGTGATAACAGGATGTTGATGCAATGAAATTATCCAGACGCGCCAAACGCATGAATCAGCACCACGTTCGTGGGCAGAAGCGAAACGCCATGTTAAACATGGTGTCGTTAATGGATATATTTACGATCCTGGTTTTTTTCCTGTTGGTGAATGCGACCAGTACCCAGATTTTGCCCTCACCCAAGAACATCGTGTTACCCGAGGCCGCGGCTGAGAAATTGCCTTCCCGCAACCTGGTCATCGCCGTTGACGAACGTGTCATCCGCCTGCAGGGGAAAGCCATTGTTACGGTCAAGGATGCGCTCAAAGGTGACCGCAACTCGATCAAGCCTCTGTTTAATGCGTTGCGACTTGCCTCGACGACGGTCAAGGATATCACCGACAAGCAGGGTGTTACGATTATGGGTGACCAGGAGATTCCTTACCTGCTGCTGAAAAAGATCATGCTGACCTGTGCCGGTGCGCAATATACCAATATCTCGTTCGCTGTAAACCAGAAGGTATTAGACAGCTAATGGCAAGGGCAGTGGCTATATCCGAACCGAATCTGCCCTGGATCGACCAGCAGGAAGATCGCAGTTTTCGCCGCCTATTGATTATTATGATGCTGCTGTTTTTAGGCGTGGGCGTGGTATTGAATACGATCAAGCTGCCGGAAGTAGTACAGAAAAACCTGGTCGATGTTTCACCGCGCCTCGCGAAGCTGATCCTGGAAAAGCAAAAAGTTAAACCACCACCTCCCAAGAAAGAAAAACCAAAGGAAGTAAAGAAAAAGGAGCCTGAAAAAAAGAAAGAAAAACCGAAAAAAAAGGAACCTGAGAAAAAGAAGCCTGAGAAAAAGAAGCCTGAGAAAAAGAAGCCTGAGAAAAAGAAGGAAGTTAAGAAACCCGACGCACGTGAAGTCGCCAAGAACGCGGGCCTGATCGCGTTAAGTGATGAGCTCGAGGACTTGCGTGAAAGCTTTGCCCTCGACGACGTCGCCAAATTGCCGCAACAAACGACCGGCAAGCAGGCAGTCAAGGTCGCGACTGCCAGCGACCTGCTAACCTCGAGCGCGCAAAGAACCAGCGGCGGCATAAAGACAGATACTCTCAACCGCACCATAAAAACCAATGAATTAACACAACGTCAGACCACGAGGGTTGAAAGCAAGATCGAAGCCGACAGTAAAAAGCTCGCCAAGGCCTCTACCACCCAGACCCGGGGGGGATCGGCCGCCAGGCGCAGCGAGGATGAAATCGAACGTATTTTCCAGCAAAACAAAGGCGGTATCTTTAATATCTATAATCGGGCATTGCGCAAAAATCCGTCACTCGCCGGACAGGTTGTGGTTGAACTGACGATCGCGCCCGGCGGTCAGGTGACCGCGGTTAAAATTCTCTCCAGCGAGTTGGGTGACGAGACACTCGAGCGTAAATTGATACTAAAGATAAAAAAATTCAAATTCAGCAGTTCCAACGTGGCCGAAATCACGGTCACCTATCCAATCGACTTTCTGCCCTCCTGAGCGCAAATGAAAAGGCCGATGTCCATCGAAACCGCACGTTTGAGGATTCGATGGCTAAAACCCGGCGACGCAGAATTTATCTATCACCTGGTCAACGACCCGATGTGGATGCACTACATCGGGGATAAAAATGTCTCGAACCTCGAGGACGCCAAAACCTACATCGAAACCGGTCCTCGTAATATGTACCGGAACCTGGGATTTGGTTTGAACCTGGTATCGCTTAAAGAGAATGACACGTCAATCGGCATCTGCGGATTATTGAAACGAGAAACTCTCGATGATGTCAAAATCGGATTTGCCTTGCTGCCCCGGTTCAGAAGACAGGGATATGCATTCGAAGCTGCCACCGCAGTGCTCGAGCAGGGCCGCAGGGATCATAACACATCACATGTCCTTGCGATCCTGACAGCGGATAATGAAGCTTCCAAAATGCTGCTGACCAGGCTCGGATTTAAGTACCAGAACAGCTTTCAAAGGGAACCAAAATCAGGCATTCTCGATCGATACGTAATCAAATTATGATTTAAGAAACTACCGATGACATTGCGGCGTATTATGGCGGTATTGATAATCGGCCTGTTATCCCTTTCGATACAGGCCGCTGATACCGGCGATTACCAGCTGCGAGACATGGATGGAAATCTTTATCGCGTTTCAGATTATCGAGGCAAGTGGTTGATTATCAACTTCTGGGCAACCTGGTGTGCACCCTGTATCAAGGAAATACCTGAACTGGAACGCTTTTATCAGCAAAACAAGGCATCTGCGCAGGTATGGGGGGTGACATTTGAAGATACCGACAAGATAAAAATCCTCGAGTATATTAATCGTCTAGGTGTCACCTATCCCATCCTCGGGTATGGCCAGGATCCACTCACCGGCTTTGGCACGGTTACGGTGTTGCCAACCACCTTTGTTATCGATACCAATGGACTTTTCTTCCATCGTTTTGAAGGACCGATAACGAGGCAGGATATATCCAGCGTAATTCAGCAATCAAACTGATCAGACGCGTAATCTAACGTCACTTATTTCCGGTCTTCGATCGATAACCTGTTTTTTATGCGATTAGTGGCTGTCCATGCTACGCGACCAGTATCGCCGGGCAGCGCAGCGCATTCAGTATTCGAGCCAACTCTTCGACCTTTTCGTGTTGTGACATGATCGCGCAGTCGAAATTCGGGCCGGCTCGAGACAGCAATTCAAACAGCTTGTCTCTATGAGTCCTGGTTATCGTTATCTCCCCGTGCTTGTCTTCAGTCCCGGTCGCAAATATCGATGACAAATCCATATCAGGATCTTCACCAACGACAGTCAATTCAATCCTTTCATGTTGAAAACGTCGCAATACTACGTCGAGCGCATGTTGCTGCCGCGGTGAATCATCCAGGATCAGCAGGACCCTGCGAGTCTTGGGCACTTGCCCGGATTGCAGTCGGTGCGATACCGGGCGGCTAACAATCGTATAGGACACGTCCAGGTGGGGTTTGAGACCGATATCCCGCATGCGGCCACGAACCGTGTCGAAGTGCCAGGTAATTTGCGACGCCTGTGCTTCCTTTTGCAGGGATTTCTTGAATTGCAGGGCAGCAGCCTGAAGTGAGCGCTGCATCTGGTTGGTACTGGTGGGACGTTCACGTGTCGTCGTCAGGGTGATTTCACGCGTACATGGCAATCCTGCGACCCGGAGTAAATCTTCGTCCTCGATAAACAGGCAGAGCAAACCGGTCTGTACCGACGCTGCCATCTCCACCGCCAGGGTCACAGTGGTGACGGAATAGCTGCTGACATCTGCCGCGAGCATCACGTTTGCCTGCTTTTGATTCGGTTGATCTGCCGTCATCACTTCTTATCCGATTTCGCGGGAGAATTTCCGTTACCATTTCGTTGAGCGAACTGTTTTTGTATGGATTGCAGCTGCTTGATGCGCTGTTGCACCCTGTAATTGAAACTCTTTTGCGGATAGTTACCGCTGGCGTCAGCCTTGCCCGGTTCCAGGCCAGTAAGCAGCCGCATTACGTCTTCTACCTGCTCGGCAACGTAAATATTGAACGCTCCTTTTTTGACCGCTTCACGAACATCCTTGTGCAGCATCAGGTGTGCCTGGTTGGCAGCAGGGATAATAACCCCCTGTTCCTTGTTCAATTCGCGCGCTGTACAGATCTCGAAAAAACCCTCGATTTTTTCGTTGACACCCCCGATCGCCTGGATTTCGCCCAGTTGATTGATCGAACCGGTAACGGCCAGCGATTGTTTGAGCGGTATTTCACCCAGTGCCGACAACAGCGCGCACAATTCTGCCGCCGAAGCACTATCGCCGTCGACCATACCGTATGATTGTTCGAAAGCCAGGCTTGCGGCCAGCGGTAAAGGCTGGTTCGCGGCATAGCGATGGGCCAGGTAGGACGACAGGATCATAACCCCCTTGGAGTGTATTTCACCACCCAGCTTGGCCTCGCGTTCGATATCAACAACACCGCTGCGGCCGAGCCTCGCGGTCGCGGTGATGCGGGAGGCCTGTCCAAAACGATAGCCACCAACCTGCAGTAACGAAAGCGCGTTCACCTGGGCAACCCTGCTGCCCTCGGTATCGATGAGCTTTATGCCACGCAGTACCTGCTCCTGCAACAGTTCGCGGTATCGGTCCTGGCGACGGGTCTGCTTTTCGATTGCCTGCTCGACATCAGCCAGGCCTATGATTTTCCGGTTTGCCTTGCCTGCCCAGTAATTGGCTTCGTTCACCAAATCGCGCATATCGTCCATATGCAAAGACAGCTTTTCGGTATCGCCCACGTTGCGTGACGCCTCTTCGATAATTCGGCCAACGCCTGCCTTGTTCAAAGGCCGGACCTCGCTTTTCTGTTGCACTGCCGCGATCATGCGTGCATAACCAAGCATGCTCTCAGTGTCACGCTTCGTGGTTTGTGCAAAATCTGCCGATACCTTGAACAACTGTTCAAACTCGTGATCATGGGACCTCAGCAGGTAATAAAGCCAGGGCTCACCTACCAGGATTACCTTGACGTCGAGTGGCATCGACTCCGGTTCGAGTGAAACCGTGTTAACCAGGCTCAGCATCTGTTCCAGCGATTGAATCTTGATTTCCCCGGACTTGAGAGCCCCCTTGAGACCCTCCCACGCAAAGCCATGCCTTAACAGATTAAAAGCATCCAGAATCAGGTAACCGCCGTTGGCGCGATGCAGGGCCCCGGGCTTGATCAAGGTGAAGTTTGTGAGCAGAGTTCCCATCTGGGAAACATACTCGACGCGGCCGATAAGGTTCTGGTAGGTGGGATTGTCTTCAAACATGATCGGCGCACCCCGGGTATCGGTATTGTCGAGAATAACGTTGATGCTGAAAGCATGAAACTCGGCCACGCGGCTGGCAATATTATCGGTTCCCTGGGTCTGCTCCGAAGGTAAAAACGCGTTTACGCCCTTGATCGCATTCTCTTTTACCGCTTGCAGATATTGCATGACATCGGGATGATCGCGATAGCTGTTTTCCATCCAGGCAATTAATTGCTCTACCGTATGTTCGGTAATTTCCTGGTTCAAAGCCTTGATCCGCTGCAGGTGCTCGCGCTGCACCAGCGGCATCTGCTGCAAAATAGCCTGCAACTTGGCCTGCAAATCGGTAATCACCTTCTCGATGCGCTGTTTTTCGTCATCGGGGAGTTTCGCGTATCCTTGTTGATCAAGCAGGTGACCATCGACCATCGGTCCCATCGTGTAACCACCCGGCGTGCGCATGATGATGATGCCTTTCTCCTCGGCTTCCTTGTCGAGTTCGTGGAAAACCTGCTCCTGCTGGTCCTGCAGTTCCTGCTCGATTTCCTGTCGCCGCGATTGATATTCCTCGCTCTGAAAAGAGGACGGCAACAGGGTTAGCAGGTCCTCAACCAGCGTCTCCATGTCGGCGCGCAGTTGCTGACCCATGCCGGCCGGAAGCTTTAACAATCGCGGTCGCTGCGGATTTTCAAAGTTGTTCACGTAGCACCAGTCGTTACGAGCCTCCAGGTCCTGCGCCTGGCGCGACAGTATCTGCTGCACGAGCTCGTGTTTGCCGAGCCCGGTATTTCCCAGTACAAACAGGTTGAAACCCTGCTGATCGATATCGACGCCGAATTCGATTGCTTCCAGCGCCCGGTCCTGTCCCAGCGGTTGATCCAGCAGCTCAAGATCCGCTGTCGTTTTAAAATCAAACTGCCGCAGGTCGCAGGCCTGGTAAAGGTTTGCGTACTTCAGTGAAACGGGTTTCCTGGTTGCCATTCAGTAATACTCGCGCAACCGGTGACATCAAATACCGACACAGATCAATTCAAGTGTTTAAAGTTTAGACAACCTGGACAGGCATCCCCACCCGCCCGGCACAAATACCGAGGCAAAAAAAAGCCCCGCATAAGCGGGGCTCTCTCGTTATTGGAACATCTGCGAGACCAGAAGGATTTCTGGCGCCGCTATTGCGAGCGCAGCAGCCAGAAACTACATCATGCCGCCCATGCCGCCCATGCCGCCGCCCATGCCGCTCATATCAGGCATCGCAGGTGATTCCTTCGGTGCTTCGGCAATCATCGCTTCAGTCGTGATCAGCAATCCGGCAACCGAAGCCGCATTCTGCAGCGCAAAACGTGCAACCTTGGTTGGATCGAGGATACCTAATTCGATCATGTCACCATATTCACCGGTCGCCGCGTTGTAACCATAGTTACCTTCGCCTTCCTCGACATTATTAGTAACCACGGAAGCCTCGTCACCGGCATTGGTAACAATCTGGCGGATCGGTTCTTCCAGGGCCCGGCGAGCAATATCGACGCCGATTGTCTGATCGTGGTTATCGCCCTTGAGATTCGTAATCGCGGCACGCGCACGAATCAACGCAACGCCACCGCCGGGTACCACGCCTTCTTCAACCGCGGCGCGGGTAGAGTGCAGCGCGTCTTCAACGCGAGCTTTCTTTTCCTTCATCTCGATTTCCGTCGCGGCACCGACCTTGATCACGGCAACACCGCCGGCCAGCTTGGCAAGACGTTCCTGCATTTTCTCGGTATCGTAATCCGAAGTAGATTCGGCGATCTGAGACTTGATCTGGGTAATACGGCCCTGAATATCTTCGGCTGAACCGGCACCATCAACAATCGTGGTATTTTCCTTGCTAATGGATACCTTCTTGGCCGAACCGAGATCTTCCAGAGTCGCCTTCTCGAGGCTCAGCCCGACTTCTTCCGAAATCACCTGGCCGCCGGTCAGGACCGCGATGTCCTGCAACATGGCCTTGCGACGATCGCCGAAACCAGGAGCCTTAACCGCACAAACCTTGACGATACCGCGCATGGTATTGACCACGAGGGTCGCCAGCGCTTCGCCTTCGATGTCTTCGGCAATAATCAGCAATGACTTGCTGGCCTTGGCAACCGATTCGAGAATCGGCAACAGCTCACGGATGTTGGAAATCTTCTTGTCGAACAGCAGAATCGCCGGCTCTTCGAGCTCGGCCGACATGGTTGACTGCTCGTTGACAAAGTAAGGAGACAGGTAACCGCGGTCAAACTGCATACCTTCGACAACATCGAGTTCGTTAGCCAAAGATGAGCCTTCCTCGACGGTAATAACGCCTTCCTTGCCAACCTTTTCCATCGCTTCCGCGATGATATCGCCGACACTGTTATCCGAGTTTGCGGAAATAGTGCCGACCTGGGCAATCGCCTTGGTATCGGCACAGGGAGTCGAAATGGACTGCAGGTGTTCCACTGCACCTTCAACCGCCTTGTCGATTCCACGTTTCAGATCCATTGGATTCATGCCGGCAGCAACCGCCTTCATGCCTTCGCGAACAATCGCCTGGGCGAGCACAGTCGCCGTGGTGGTACCGTCTCCAGCAACATCAGAAGTATGTGAAGCCACTTCCTTTACCATCTGGGCACCCATATTCTCAAACTTGTCTTCGAGTTCGATTTCCTTGGCCACGGACACACCGTCCTTGGTCACGGTTGGCGCACCAAAGCTCTTGTCGAGCACCACGTTACGGCCCTTCGGACCCAGGGTTACCTTTACGGCGTTCGCCAGAACGTTAACGCCGTGGACCATACGCGTACGCGCATCATCACCAAATTTTACGTCTTTTGCACTCATTTGAGTTAAACCTCTTTAATATTCCGAATTATTCAACAACCGCGATGATGTCATCTTCGCGCATGATCAGCAGTTCTTCGCCTTCAACCTTGATTTCGGTGCCGGAGTACTTGCCGAAGTAAACGGTGTCACCCACCTTTACATCCAGGGCGCGTATATCACCGGAATCAGTGACTTTACCGTGGCCTGTCGCGAGGATTTCACCCATGCTTGGTTTTTCAGTGGCAGAATCGGGGATGACGATACCACCAGCGGTGGTGCGCTCCTCTTCCATACGCCTGACGACTACTCGATCATGCAGGGGACGAATTTTCATTGTTGCTACGCTCCGTAGTTTTCGTTAATGACTTGCCATCCGCCAGGGATGGGCCTATTAAGTTTAGTCGCGAGTTAGCACTCGCCTTTTGAGAGTGCTAATAATATTCAGCGGCTTTTCGTAGTCAAGAGAAATGGGGTAGAAAATCGAGGATTCAAGCGAAATCCTGATAAAAAATTGATTTTTATCTCAATTTTTCGTGGGAATCGTCTTCCCGGTGGAATTTGACGCCGTCAATAACGTCATCATCGCGATGCGGATGAGCGTGCATGTTGACCGAAGTCGAAACTACCATGCGCGATGCCATACGGCTAACCAGCCAGATACGGGTTGGCGGAAAAAGCAGCAGGAAGCCCACGGCATCGGTGAAAAACCCGGGCGTGAGCAGTAATGCGCCGGCCACGACGAGCCCCATGCCCTCGAGTATCTCCCGTGCCGGTAATTCGTTTTCCTGTAATTTACGCTGTGCTCGTGTCAAAGTTGATAACCCCTGTATCCTCAGCAACCAGACGCCGATTACGGCGGTCAATACCACCAAAAATACGGTCCAACCCGCCCCGATCACCTGGCCAACCTGGATTAACAGGTAGATTTCGACGATTGGCACAATCAGAAAAAGCGTGGCGATCAGTGGGAACATAAGCTTGGAAATTGGTTAATATCGATTATTTTACTATTCGGGTGTATTACCAGAGTAATACTGATATTTGTACTATATGTGGTTAGCATAACACTTATTCAATCTCGTCTAAGGAAAACCGATGTCGGAGCATTACCTCGTGATTACATCCTGGCCCGATATTGAGGGAGCCAGACATCAGGCCATGAACTGGCTGCAAAATAAACTTGCGGCGAGTGTAAACATTTTGCCGCAAATGGACTCTATATATCATTGGAAAGGTGAGCTACGACAGGGTAAGGAACATAAGATTTTCATAAAAACGAGCGCTGACCGCATCGATGCACTGCAACGGGAAATTAGAGCCGCTCATCCGTATGCCGTAGCCGAAATCTTACAGTTTGAGATAGACTCTGGCGAACCCGATTATCTGGACTGGATTACAGCTTCGACGAGATGACGATACTGCGACCTATCTTTGGAATTTTTCTAATCCTGTTGCTGGCCTACAGCCAGCTGCTGCAAGCCCAGGAAGAGGAACTGCTGCCGCCCGAGCAAGCCTTCGCGCTACAGGCGTGGGTCGATGGCGATGCATTGGTGGCGGAATATAAAATTGCGCCCGGATATTACATGTACCGCGAACGTTTCGATTTCCAGATCGAAGCGGGCGACGCGCCGGTGCGCTTTGGCACTGCACAAATTCCCAAAGGCAAGATCAAGGTCGATGAATTCTTCGGCGCAATGGAGACCTACCGCGACCGCGTATTAATAAAGCTACCGCTGGTCTACCAGGCCACTCCGGCGAGCCAATTACAGGTCAAGGCGGTAAGCCAGGGCTGCGCCGACATCGGGGTTTGTTACCCGCCACTTAAGCAGGTGCTTAAAGTCAACCTGGCGTCGACTGCACGCATTACCCCGACTGCCTGGGTCGCAACTGACGTTGGCAACGAGACCGTCAGCGATGACGTTGCGGCCTTGCAAGCGCTACTGGGTGAAGTTACCGAAAACCTTGGAAACCAGCAACAATCGCAAAGCATCGATAGCGACACGGGTTCGGATGCGCTTGCCATTTTACAGGACCTCGGAGCGGACATCGGGCTCAGCGATGAGGACGAAATTCTGCACCCCGACCAGGCTTTTATCCTGTCGGCCCGGCTCGATGCCAACAATATCATTCAGTCGAATATCCTATTGGCCGAAAATATATACGTTTATCGGGACAAAATTCGGATCGCGGTGGTCGAAGGACAGGGTCATTCGCTTGGGGCGATCTCGCTACCGCGCGGGAAACAGAAGTACGATGAATTCTTCGGCGATACCGAAGTCATCTACGACCAGATCAATGTATCGATCCCGGTCATTTCCGACGCGGGGGCCAGTGACAAATTTGCTTTGTCTTATACCTACCAGGGCTGTGTCGAAGACCGCATTTGTTATCCGCCGATAACCAAGTACCTGGCGGTGGATGCCAGTCAAGGATTGCTCGAAGTACGACATGAAATGGCTGCAGGCAGCTCCACCAGCGAGCAGCCGCAGAGCGGCGACAATCAGCCGGCGCCGATATCGGAACAGGATCAGTTCGCGCAGCTGTTAAGTAGCGGCAGCTTGTTGTTGATCATCAGCCTTTTTTTCCTGGCCGGCATCGGCCTTACCTTTACCCCTTGCGTGTTTCCGATGATTCCAATTTTATCCAGCATCATCGCCGGCCAGGGATCATCGATAACCACGGGTAAGGCCTTTTTCCTGTCGCTGGTTTACGTGTTGTCGATGGCTGTAACCTACGCCGCTGCGGGCGCGATCGTCGGTTATTATGGTGCCGAGTTCAACATACAAATCTGGTTCCAGGATCCGATAATCTTGAGCCTTTTCGCGGCGATTTTCGTCCTACTTGCGCTGTCGATGTTCGGCTTTTACGAACTGCAAATGCCGAATGCAATCCAGTCACGCCTGACCGCGATCAGCAACAGCCAACAGGGCGGCACCTTGATCGGCGTGGGCCTGATGGGATTTTTCTCAGCGATAATCGTGGGCCCCTGCATTACCGCACCTCTGGTCGGTGCCCTCATTTTCATTTCTCAAACCCAGGACTGGCAGCTCGGCGGGCTTGCGTTATTTGCACTCGGACTCGGTATGGGTGTGCCGCTGCTCGTAGTCGGTACCTCGGCGGGCAAATTGATGCCTCGCGCCGGTGGCTGGATGGACACGGTCAAAGCGGTATTTGGGGTCGTCCTGCTAGGTGTCGCTATCTGGTTGCTCGAACGAATTCTGCCGGTGGGCATGACCATGCTATTGATCGCGGCGTTGTTAATCGCTTCTGCGATTTACATGGGGGCGCTGGATTCGCTCGGCGAAGCCGCATCCGGCTGGCAACGCTTTTCCAAATCGCTGGGATTACTGGTGCTGATCTATGGGATTGCTTATCTGATTGGCGCCGCTGCCGGTAACAACGACTTGATACAGCCGCTGCGCGGCATCGTCGCCTCGACTGGCGGCAGTGGCGCAAATGCCTCGGAGCATGTCGTTTTTCGCCAGATCAAGGGTAAGCAAGGCTTACAGGTTGCGTTGCAAAATGCGGCCCAACTCAAGCGCGGCACCGTGCTCGATTTTTATGCCGACTGGTGTATTTCGTGCAAGGAAATGGAAAAGTACACCTTTTCCGATCCCGAGGTTCGCCAGGCACTCGAATCGCTGTCGCTAGTGCAGGCGGATGTCACCGCCAACGACAGGATCGATGTCGAACTAATGTCTTCGTTGGGTATTTATGGCCCACCCGCAATCCTGTTTTACGATGCCAACGGCGAGGAAATCAAGGGTCGAAGAATAGTCGGGTTCATGTCGGCCCAGAAATTCAGCGCCCACATTAAAAATACCTATAGTCAGCAATACGTTCGATTGAATGAATACTAGCAAGCTGCCCCTGCTTGCGATCGGGTTGGTCTCGATGCTGGCTGGTATGCTGCTGTTCAATCTGCTGCCGCCAGACCCGCCGCGACCTCCGATTGCGAGCGAGACGGCTATCGAACTGGATTCGATACCCCTGACCGACCTGGATGGGAAACAAACCCGGATCGCTGATTGGGAGGCAAATATTCTGATTGTCAATTTCTGGGCTCCCTGGTGCGCGCCCTGCCGACGCGAAGTGCCGACCCTGATAAAGTTTCACAGGGATTTCGCTGAACGGGGTGTTCGGGTAATGGGAATTGCCTACGATAGTGAATCCCAGGTAAGTCGGTTTGCCGATGAGTATCAAATTAATTACCCGCTGTTTCTCGCCGGAAATCGTACCGCGATGTATAACGCCGCATTCGGGAATCACAGCGGTAGCCTACCGTTTACCGCCCTGCTGGACCAAAATCATCGTATCGTGTTTCAGCACAATGGAGAACTCACCGCCAAACAATTGCACGAGCAACTCGAAGCACTGTTATAAACATTCTACGGGCCCGAAAAGACTAAAACTGTCGTTAACTTCGTCAATCTGGCGGTTATCTCTCAAAAACTGGACTCTATCTGGTCGTTATGTGAAAATCGCGCCACGCTAGTCCAAATCTGGAAACGTTCAAAATGGCGAACATCCTGGTCATTCATGGCCCCAACCTGAACCTGCTCGGTACCCGTGAACCCGAGGTTTACGGTACCGATACCCTTGCCTCGATAAACAAGCACCTCGCCCAGATGGCGGAACAAAACGAGGTAAGGCTCAGGACTTACCAGTCCAATACCGAGGGCAATATCATTAGCTGTATACAGCAGGCAGCTTCGAAGGATATTCAGTTCATCATCATTAATCCCGGCGCTTTCACACATACCAGTATCGCGATTCGTGACGCGTTCCTGGCGACTCGAATCCCGTTCATCGAAGTCCACGTGTCCAATGTTTACGCGCGCGAAGATTTCAGAGCGCACTCCTACCTTTCTGATATCGCCTTGGGCGTTATCAGTGGCTTCGGCAGAAACAGCTATCTGCTGGCATTCGAGGCCGCTATCATCCATTGCAATCAATCTTAATAAGTCGAGAACCGCATTAATGGATATTCGCAAAGTAAAAAAATTGATTGAACTCCTCGAGCAATCGGGCATAGCCGAGCTTGAAATCAAGGAAGGTGAGGAGTCGGTCAGAATCAGCCGACAGTCGTCAACCAGTGTCCACAGTGCGGCATCGGTAGCCGCCCCGCCAGTATCGACCGCCCCGCCAGTTCCCGCTGCGGCACCCCCGACCTCGATACCGGAAGTTGCCGATAAAGTAGACGGGCACCAGGTCAAATCGCCAATGGTGGGCACCTTTTATATCGCCGCCTCCCCGACGTCGGGCCCGTTTGTGACACCAGGGCAGCAGGTGAACATCGGCGATACCCTGTGCATTATCGAAGCCATGAAAATGATGAACCAGATCGAAGCCGACAAGGCCGGCACGGTGCGCTCCATCATGGTTGAAAATGGCAGCCCGGTCGAGTTTGACCAGGTTTTGTTTATCATCGATTAAACCGGCGGGAATCCACTCGATGCTGGAAAAAATTGTTATCGCCAACCGCGGTGAAATCGCACTTCGGATCCTGCGCGCCTGTCGCGAAATGGATATCAAGACAGTCGCGGTTCATTCGACCGCCGATCGGGACCTGAAACACGTGCGGCTTGCCGACGAATCGGTGTGCATCGGACCGCCCTCCTCGCTGGAAAGCTATCTCAATATCCCGGCGTTGATCTGCGCTGCTGAATTGACCAACGCCGATGGCATCCATCCTGGCTACGGTTTCCTGTCTGAAAACGCAGAATTCGCGGAGCAGGTCGAGTCGAGTGGTTTCAAATTCATCGGACCAAGCGCGGCAGCGATCCGCATCATGGGTGACAAGGTGGCCGCGATCAAGGCGATGAAGCAGGCCGGCGTGCCGACCGTGCCTGGCTCGGACGGGCCTCTCGGTGACAGCGACAGCAAAAACCTGGAGATGGGCCGCAAGATCGGATACCCGGTCATTATCAAGGCCGCCGGTGGTGGCGGTGGACGCGGAATGCGGGTGGTGCATGCCGAGGGCAGCCTGTTGAACTCGATCCAGTTAACCAAATCGGAGGCGGCAGCCGCTTTCGACAACGACACGGTCTACATGGAAAAATTCCTCGGTGCACCGCGCCATATTGAAATACAGGTACTCGCGGATGCCCACGGTCACGCCATCCATTTGGCCGAACGCGATTGCTCGATGCAAAGGAGACACCAGAAAGTAGTCGAGGAAGCGCCGGCGCCGGGCATCACCGAGGAGCAACGCAATCGAATTGGCACGCGTTGCGCCGAGGCCTGCATCAAGATGGAATATGAAGGTGCCGGTACTTTCGAGTTCCTTTATGAAAATGGCGAGTTTTACTTTATCGAGATGAATACGCGCGTCCAGGTGGAACATCCGGTGACCGAAATGATTACCTGGGTGGATATTATCAAGGAACAGATCTCGATCGCCTCCGGTAATCCACTGCGCTTTAAGCAGGAGGATATTCACGTGCACGGACACGCCATCGAATGCCGCATAAACGCCGAGGACTCGAAAACCTTTCTGCCCTCGCCCGGCAAGATCACGCTCTACCACGCACCCGGTGGGCCCGGCGTCCGCATGGACTCCCATATCTACAACGGCTATACCGTGCCACCCTATTACGATTCGATGATCGGCAAGCTAATCACTTACGGCAGCACGCGCGAATCGGCGATAGCACGCATGAACGGCGCACTTTCTGAAATCGTGATCGAAGGCATCAAAACCAATCTCGAGCTGCAAAAGGACATCATCAGCGATGGAAACTTCGCCGCCGGTGGCACCGATATCCACTACCTCGAAAAGAAACTCGGGCTGGACTAGCACTTTATAACGATGACATGGTGGCAATTCAGCCTAAACTGTCAGGCGTCTGAACTCGAGCAGGTCGAAGCGTTGATGCAGGAGCTGGGCGCGCTCAGTATCTCGCTGCGTGATGCGGGTGACGAACCCATCTATGAACCGCTGCCGGACGATAATCCTGTCTGGCAGGAATCAGTCGTCACCGCGACCTTCGACGCTGGCCTGGACCCCGGGCAGTTAAAGCAGCAATTGACCCAGGGATTACCGCGTCACCTGGCAGTCGAAGTCCGGCAGGAAACGCTTGAAGAACAGGCCTGGGATCAGGCTTACAAGCAGCATTTCCAGCCGTTGCAGTACGCGCCCGATCTCTGGATCGTCCCGAGCTGGTCGGAGCCCCCGGTTCCCGACGCAACGGTCATCCGGCTCGATCCGGGCCTTGCCTTTGGCACCGGAAGCCATCCGACAACCGCACTGTGCCTGGCCTGGTTGGGTGCAAACAAAATTAAAGATCGCCACGTCATCGATTTTGGTTGTGGCTCCGGCATCCTGGCGATTGCAGCGATTAAACTTGGCGCCAAACAGGTTACCGCGGTCGATATTGACGAACAGGCTCTGACCGCCTGTCAATCAAATATGGAAGTGAATGCCATCAGTGCAGAACAGATCAAGGTTTGTCGGCCCGAGAATTTGACGACTGCCGGAACAGACCTGTTGGTCGCTAACATTCTGGCCAGCCCGCTGGTCGAGCTCGCACCCCGCTTTGCATCGTTGATCAGGCCCGATGGCCAAATATTGCTCTCGGGTATACTCAACACACAGCTGGAAGAGATACAATCGTCTTATCAACCCTTTTTCGATCTCGATCCAGCCAGTTACCGCGACGAATGGGTATGTGTCAGCGGTTACCGACTTTTACGGGAGAATAATGACTAGCAGCACCCATTTGGGCATCGTGATGGAAACCACCTGCACCGAGTGCGGGAGTCGTTTTCGCCTCACCGAAAACCAGCTGAAGCACGCTTACGGTAAGGTTCGCTGCGGGGAATGTGAGACCGTGTTCAATGCGCTAGTCAACCTCAGGAATTATGAAGGCGAGATCCCGCCGGGTTACCTGGACCAGTTTCAACGCGAGGATTTCACGTCGGGAAAGGCATCGCCGTTAACCGGCTCTGACGACGAATCGGATTTTGAGCAGCGTCCTGAACTCAGTTTGCATGAAGCCATGTACGGTTCAGATCGAAGGCCTTTTATTACGTTCGGGCCCCTGACCTGGTTTATTGGAATATTACTGTTATGCGCGCTCGGTGTCGTACAGGTGATTTATTATCAACGTTATCAATTGATCGAAAATCCGCGCTACCAGCAACAGGTGATCGCGCTGTGCCAGGTTTTGCCTTGTGCCGAGATTGAATTCTCCAGCACCGAGCAGATCCGTTTACTGGAGCGCAATGTTTTTACCCATCCGGTAACCTCCAATGCACTCATGGTGACCGGTTCTTTTGTCAATCAGGCACCCTTTACACAGAAGTTACCCGATTTGCTGATCAGCCTGTTTGATATCAAGGGCAAGCTGATTGCAAACCGGCTATTTACTCCTCCGGAATACTTGCTAGAGAATAAAAATCGCGCTGTGCTAAAACCCGGTTTACCGATTCAGTTTCGACTTGAAGTTGTCGATCCCGGTACCGATGCACTGACTTACGAGTTCGAATTTTTCTAGGTCGTCACAGTTTTTTTCTAAATAAGTCACATTAATACCAACATCGAAATATACTGGTATATGCAGGCTCGAACTCGGCGTATATTGCGCCGCTTCCGTCCTGACCGCGCACGAACCTGGCTGGATTCAACACTACCGGATTATGAACCTTCAGTATCAGCTAACTAAATTCCTGCCGTTTGTGCGCTGGGGCAGAAACATGACTCGCACCAGCCTGCGTGCAGATGTCACGGCGGGACTCGTTGGTGCAGCTATCGTGTTGCCACAAGGTGTGGCCTTCGCCGCAATCGCCGGTATGCCACCGGAGTATGGCCTCTACACCAGCATGGTGCCGGCAGTTATCGCGGCCCTGTTCGGTTCTTCCTGGCATCTGGTATCGGGACCCACCACCGCGGCCTCGGTCATCATGTTTGCTTCGCTGAGCGGCATGGCGGCGCCTGGCAGTGAAACTTATGTCACGCTCGCGATAACGCTGGCATTCATGGTCGGTGCACTGCAATTTATCATGGGCATTATGCGACTCGGGGCGCTGGTTAATTTCATATCCCACTCGGTTGTCGTTGGATTCACCGCCGGGGCGGCCTGCCTGATCGCCGCCAAACAGGCGGAGCAATTTCTGGGAATTGATATCCCCGCCGGTATGCACCTGCTTAATTCCATCGAGTTTCTGTGGCTAAACTGGAAGGAACTCCATCCACTGGTCACACTTGTCGCGATCATCACTTTACTGAGTGGAATACTGAGCCAGCGCCACCTCGGCGGCATGAGCATGATTGCCGCACTTTTTGCCGGCAGTATTACCGCTGCCCTGTTTAATATTACCTTCGGAGAAGAGACCTCCGGCATTCAAATGGTGGGGGCCCTGCCGCAACAGTTGCCGCCCTTGTCAATGCCGCAGTTTTCGCTCGAGACTTTTCGCCAACTTTCACCACTGGCGCTGGCGATGACACTGTTTGCACTAACCGAAGCGGTATCAATAGCCCGTTCGATTTCCCTGAAGTCCGGCCAGCCGATTGCCGGCAACCAGGAATTTATCGGCCAGGGTCTGTCCAATATTTTCGGCAGCTTCTTTTCCGCCTACGTGGCCACCGGTTCGTTCAACCGCAGCGGCGCCAACTACGATGCCGGGGCGCGGACCCCACTGGCCGCGGCACTAGCTGGCGTTTTACTGGTCGTGCTCGTGTTGCTAATAGCTCCATTAACCGCGTTTTTACCAAAAGCTGCAGTAGCGGGATTGCTGTTTTTAGTCGCCTGGCGTTTAATCAACTTTAAACAGATCCATAAAATTCTGCGCGCGGACAAGAATGAAGCAATCATACTTGGCGTTGTCTTTTTCGGTACCGTCTTTTTCTCGATCGAGTTTGCAATCCTGGCAGGTGTCATCCTGTCGCTAATGATTTTCCTGCGCAAAACGTCTCGTCCCCGATTGTCGCCACGGGTTCCCGATCCGGAGTCAGACAACCGTAAGTTTATTTATGGTCAGTTTCTACCCGAATGTCCTCAACTCAAGATACTGCGACTCGACGACTCGCTTTACTTTGGCTCGGTAGCACATGTCGGCGAACTGCTGCGCCGCTACCAGGAACATTATCCGCAACAGAAACACTTATTGCTTTTAACTAAGGGTATCGCCCAGGTGGATGTCGCTGGTGCCGAACTGATTGTCAACGAGGCACGCGAACGACGTGCTGTCGGTGGTGATTTTTACATGTATCGCCTGCGAGATACCGCGTCGAAGGTATTTGATCGCGGCGGTTATCGAGATGAGATTGGCGATACCAATATATTTGAGGCCAAGGCGGAGGCTATTTCCACGATATTTCAACGGCTCGATAAAGATATCTGCGCAACCTGTGAAAACCGCATTTTCCTCGAATGCAAGAACTTCGAGAAAAAGCCTGACGATGTGACAGAATAGAAGACATGTCACTTATCATAGGTCCTTATAAATTTAAAAACCGACTGGCTCTGGCGCCCATGGCTGGGGTCACCGATCGACCATTTCGGCAATTGTGCCGACAACTCGGTGTGGGCATGACGGTATCTGAAATGATCACCAGCCGTCCAGACTTGCGTGACAGCCGTAAAACCCGGTTGCGCATGAACCACGAAGGTGAACCTGGCCCGATTATTGTTCAGATCGCCGGGGGTATCCCCGAAATGATGGCAGAGGCCGCGATCTATAACGTTTCACAGGGCGCCCAGATCATCGATATCAACATGGGTTGCCCCGCCAAGAAGGTATGCCGGGTTGATGCGGGATCTGCTTTGCTGAAGGATAGCAAACTGGTAGCAGCTATCCTGCGCGCAGTGGTAGCTGCGGTTTCAGTACCAGTAACCCTCAAAATACGTACCGGCTGGTCACGCGATCACCGCAACGCACTCGAAATCGCCGGCATTGCAGAGGCCAGTGGAATCCAGGCGCTGACGATCCACGGGCGTACCCGCGAAGACAAGTATATCGGCACGGCTGAGTACGAAACCATTCGACAGGTCAAAAAGAATCTTCGAATTCCCGTGATCGCAAACGGAGATATCGATTCCGTGAAAAAAGCAAAAATGGTCATGGACTTCACGGCTGCTGATGCTATTATGGTCGGCCGTATTGCGCAGCAACGACCGTGGATTTTTGGCCAGATTGATCATTATCTGAGCACCGGCGACGAGCCCGAAGAACCTTCGGACGAACTAAAACAGTCATGGTTAGTTAACCATTTACACAATTTGCATGCGTTTTACGGAGAGCATCAGGGGGTGCAGATCGCGCGTAAGCATATTAACTGGCAGCTTGGCCATAAAACAAATTACAACGTCGTCAAGCCATTGCTCATGCAGGTACAAAACGCTGCGCAGCAGCTAGAAACGATCGAAGCTTACTTTAACGACTGCCACCTGGAGAGCTATGACCGGGCCTCATGACGAGCGTCCCAAGGCGCAACGTGGTTAGTGAGTGTGACAACTAAGAAAAAAACAAGCTTATTGCAACAGTCAGTAGAAAAGGCTATTCGAAAATATCTGGATGATCTCGACGGTGAACTGCCCTGCAACCTGTTCGACACCGTTATTTCAGAAATCGAACAACCGATGCTGAAGACCGTGCTCCGGCATTGCGATAACAACCAGTCCAGAACCGCATCCTGCCTGGGTATCAACCGCGGTACATTACGCAAGAAACTTAAGCAATATCATATCGAACATTAATACTGGCAGATTTTCGATCGGCTATAATGCCGTCTTTTCAAATACCGACACGGACCCAATATGGCCCAAGCTATTCGCCGCGCGCTCATCAGCGTCTCAGATAAAACCGGCATCGTCGAACTGGCCCAGAATCTCCATGACAGGGGCGTCGAACTGTTATCCACCGGTGGCACTGCCAAACTTATTGACGAGCACGGAATCGCGGTGACCGAGATTTCCGACTACACCGAATTTCCCGAAATGATGTCAGGTCGGGTCAAGACACTGCACCCAAAAGTTCACGGCGGTATTCTCGGACGTCGGGGAATCGACGATGCTGTCATGCAGGAACACGATATCGAACCGATTGACCTCGTCGTGATTAACCTCTACCCGTTTCAGCAAACCGTTGCCAATCCCGATTGCAGCCTCGAAGAGGCGATTGAAAATATTGATATCGGAGGCCCCGCAATGGTGCGTGCTGCGGCCAAGAACCACGCCAGCGTTACCGTCGTGGTAGATCCCACAGATTACGAACTGCTAATGCAGGAAATTGCCGATGGTGGTGGAGTTAGTGACAGGACACGGTTTTCCCTTGCCATCAAGGCTTACGAACATACGGCACAATATGATGGCGCCATTGCTAGTTATTTCGGACACAGGGTGCAGGCGCCCGAGGACCAGGCTTTTCCGCGCACCCTGAACCTGCAATATCAGCATGCGCTGTCGATGCGTTACGGGGAGAATCCGCACCAGGCTGCCGCCTTCTACATCGCAGCTGGCAACCGGGAACCCAGCGTTGCCAGCGCCCTGCAGATCCAGGGAAAATCGCTGTCATTTAACAATATCGCCGACACCGACGCCGCGCTCGAGTGCGTCAAGCAGTTCGAAAATCCAGCCTGCGTTATTGTTAAACACGCTAATCCCTGCGGTGTCGCGTTGGCTGATAACATTCTCGAGGCTTACCAGCGCGCATTCGAAACCGATCCGGAATCCGCGTTTGGCGGCATTATTGCTTTTAACCGCAGTCTCGATGCCAGCACTGCTGCGGCGATAATCGAGCAACAGTTCGTCGAAGTGATTATTGCCCCCGCGGTAGAAGACGAGGCGGCCAGCGTTGTTTCAAGCAAGGAAAACGTCCGTCTGCTCAGCTGTGGACAATGGGATACCGCCCCGACCCGCCTTGACTACAAGCATGTCAACGGAGGCGTCCTGGTGCAGGACGCCGATCAGTCGCTTTATCACGGCCTCGAGGTGGTAACCGAAATCAAACCGGACGACCGGCAAATGCAGGACATGGTATTTGCCTGGCAAGTCGCCAAGTTCGTCAAATCGAACGCCATAATTTATGCCCGTGACAGCAGGACGATTGGCGTTGGTGCCGGACAGATGTCGCGCATCAATAGCGCCCGAATTGCTGCAATCAAGGCCGAACAGGCTGAGCTCGAGGTTACCGGATCGGTAATGGCATCGGATGCGTTCTTCCCGTTTCGAGACGGCATCGATGCAGCCAATGACGTCGGAATTCGTGCGGTGATTCAACCCGGTGGATCGATGCGTGACGACGAGGTCGTCACGGCCGCAAACGAGCACGGCATGACAATGGTATTTACCGGAATGCGGCATTTTCGACACTAGTGGTGGTTGCTAACTGATGAACGTGTTGATTGTCGGTGGTGGTGGCCGGGAACATGCACTGGCCTGGAAAGCAGCACAATCGACGCGGGTGCGCCGGATATACGTTGCGCCCGGAAATGCCGGTACCGCGCTGGAACAGGGTATTGAAAACGTTGCTATTGATGCCGAAGATATCGACAAGCTGCTCGATTTCGCCCTTGCAAACCACATCGAACTCACCATTGTCGGTCCCGAGGCGCCCCTGGTTGCCGGTATTACGGACCGCTTTGAAGCACAGGGCCTGACAATTTTTGGCCCCAGTGCCGGGGCCGCTCAACTCGAGGGATCGAAGACCTTTACCAAGGATTTTCTCGCGCGCCACAACATTCCGAGCGCCGCCTACCGGAGTTTTACCGAGGCTGAGGCTGCCTGCGCCTATGTTGCCAAAAAAGGCTGTCCGATTGTGGTCAAGGCGGATGGCCTTGCGGCCGGTAAAGGCGTGATCGTGGCACAGACCTCAGACGAGGCGGAACATGCGATCAGGGAAATGCTCTCGGGCAACCGGTTTGGTGAAGCCGGTCACCGTGTCGTGATCGAAGAATTCATGCCCGGAGAGGAAGCAAGCTATATCTGCGTAGTCGATGGCGAACAGGTATTGCCGATGGCCAGCTCACAGGATCATAAGGCGCGAGACAATGGCGATCTCGGACCGAATACTGGTGGCATGGGAGCCTACTCCCCGGCCCCGGTCCTCAGCCCTCAAATTGAGGAACAGGTAATGCGGAGAATTATCCTGCCCACGGTGCGCGGTATGAATTCCGAGGGCAACCGCTATCGTGGGTTCCTGTACGCGGGATTAATGATCGGAAGCGACGGCGTGGCGCGAGTCGTCGAATACAATTGTCGCTTCGGGGATCCTGAAACCCAGCCGATCATGATGCGATTACAATCCGACCTGGTCGAGCTTTGTCTTGCCGCCTGTAACGGAGAACTGGGCACAATATCGGCAAGCTGGGATCGGCGCACAAGCCTTGGCGTCGTAATGGCCGCAAACGGTTATCCCGAAAGTTACACTAAAGGCGAGCTAATCAAAAACATTCCACCTGAATCACCGACCGGAAAGGTATTTCATGCGGGAACAACCACAGATGCTGACGGCAATATATTATCCAACGGCGGTCGCGTACTGTGCGCGGTCGGTCTTGGGGAGGATATTAAAAGTGCCCAGCAGCATGCCTATGAACTGGTTCGGGAAATCGACTGGAAATCGGCCTATTTTCGGACTGATATCGGATCCAAGGCACTTTAAATATTCCCGTTTAACGCCGCTTCATGAAGTGAATTGTGAGCTTGATTGCGTAATTTACTGATAACTAACAAAAAAAATCACGTCCCTGTGAAATCGACACAACCACTATATATTGTATGTTTAAAATATTAATACCGCAAGATATTGTGCTTTAAATATTAATGACTATACTACGCAGAACCTGACCAGAGAATCTGCCAAATGAAGTGCCCCAACTGCAAATCTGAAATGTTTGTCACCGATGAAACCGTCAATGCAAGAAGCCAGGTCACCTTTTACCGCTGCAGTCTCTGCGTCAGCGAGCACGTTTCGTCAGAACTTGTTTTCGGAGCCGCAAGCCAGGAATCGAGCAGTTATTTTAATGCCCCCGCAGCAGATACAAAGCGTTACCTGATGGCCTAGTGCCGGTAAAAAGGAATTCGAGCTTACCCAGGGACTGGCCTGCCAGTGGAGAGAATCGATGCAAAAGCAGGGCCATAGCCTAGCTAATAAATACTTCTACGCGTGGTCTCGCATTCGCGAGCGGCTGGTTTACCTCCCCGGCGGTCTGGTCCTGCTTTACGGATTCTGGCTGTCGCTGACCGCTTGATTCTTTCAAATCTTCTGGAACACCAGACAGATTCTCAAGCCACCTAAGTCTGCACTACTAAATTTCAGCTCGATATTGTAGGACTCGACAATATCGCCTACCACCGCGAGTCCGATTCCCTGCCCCTCAGTGGCCTCGTCAAGACGCGTGCCTCGATTCAGTATCTGTTGAATTGCATCCGCGGCCAGACCGTCGCCATCATCCTCAATGGTCAGTGTCATCGACCTGTCATCGCCCGCCCTGACGTCGATAGAGATTCTTTTGTGGCCATACTTGAAGGCGTTATCCAGCAAATTGCCGACAACCTCGAGGCAATCTCCTTCATCCATACGCAGTAGTGCTTGTGCGGGCAGCCTGCGATCGACAACGATTCCTTTCTCCTGGTAAACCTTCTCCAGCGCGGACAGAAGCTTATCGATAATGACAATCAGATCGATCGGCTTGCTGATGCGAATATCGGAGGTGCCCGTCGTTTTTTGCAGCTGGTACGAAACAATTTGATTCATGCGTTCGGTTTGTTCCCGCAGGGTTTCGATTTGTGCCTGCTCGATTGCTTCCTGATCGCTCAAACCGGTCAATACCGCGAGTGGAGTTTTCAGACTATGGGCGAGATCATCCATCGCATTGCGATAACGCTGGCGCTGGTATTGTTCTCGTTTGAGCAGGATATTCAGATTTTCGGTCAGCGGTGCTATCTCGTCGGGATACTCCTGCTCGAATCCTGACTGTTTTTGATCTTCAATCGCTTTTACCTCAAGACCGATTTTCTGCAGCGGTATCAAACTCCAGCGGGTTACCAGGTACATCACCAGCAGCAACAGCAGTGTGGTAATAATCAGCCATGCCCATAGTGTTTGCCGAAATCGATTCAACTGTTCGAAATATCCGACCGCGTTACGCCAGACGACAACCTCATATCGCTGTAACTTGTTTTTGGCATCCGGCCACTGCAGTGAAAATCCAAGGCGAAAATACGGCGTTGCAAGATGCTCGACTGTTTGAAAATCCCATTCCCCGGGATCGATCCCACCGATTGCCGGAAAACTGACAGTGATCGATTCAGAGCGCCAGATCTCGCGTTTATACCGATTGTATAAAAGCGCGTACAGGCCCGAATTTCGAATAACCAGGCTCGGCTCGAACAAACGATCTTCAGAAACGGTAATACTTCGACCGAGGCTATCTTGATCAACCGCGGCCAGCAGGCTGTAGATCAGCAGCTGCAGCCCGTCCTCTTCCGCCTGCAGCGCCCGTTTTACCACGGCGCGCTCCAGCGCTATCGCGGTCAGTACCATGAAAACCACCAGCACTACCATCGACACCAGTGTCAACCTGGACTTGATCGATTTCACGTGTGCCTAATTTTACTCCGCCCGCTGCAGTGTGAAACGGTAACCCCGACCACGCAGTGTTTCGATCGGCTTCAGATTCTCGTCGGGATCGAGCTTTTGTCGTAACCGTCGAATAAAAACCTCGATGACATTGCTGTCATTATCTGATTCATCATCATACAGGTGTTCGGTCAGTACCGTTTTTGAGATCACTTCACCGGCATGCAGCATCAGGTACTCAAGCACTTTATACTCGTAAGCGGTTAAATCCAGCTCGCGATCATCGATGTAGATGCGTTGAGACGCGGTATCGAGGCTAACCGGGGAGCAAACAATACGCGAATCCGACCACCCGGACGCTCGCCTGATCAGTACGCGGATACGCGCCATCATTTCTTCGTGATGAAAAGGCTTTACCAGGTAGTCATCTGCGCCCGCATCCAGTCCCTCCACCTTATCCTGCCACCGGCCCCTGGCGGTCAGAATCAGGATGGGAATTTTATTACCCTGGTCACGGATCTGGTTAATTACTTCGAGTCCTGACATTTCAGGCAATCCCAGGTCGATAATGGCGACATCCGCTGGGTATTCCTGAACCAGGTAAAGACCATCGGCGCCATTATCAGCACTGTCGACAGCAAATCCCTCGGTTTTCAATCGGGCAACGATTTGCTGCTGGATATCTAAATCGTCTTCTATGACTATCGCTCGCATCGGATTTCTCGCCTATCGCTTGATAAATATTAGATCACAGGCGCAAACTGAATGCGCATTTTTATCCGCTTGCCGGGATCATATGGCATCTCGACATGGTATAGCTTGCCACGATAACGGTAGGTGACGTCGTAACCGTCCCTGACTTCCTCGTAGCTTACCTGGTGCTGGGTTTTACAGCGCTCCTCGTAACCGACAACGGTGCTGCTGTGCTGTTGTGCGTGCCCGTTGACCGCATCGTGTCCGATCTGGGCACCGATGATGGTTCCTACCGCGGTTGCGACCTTGTTGCCCCTGCCCTTGCCAAATTGATGCCCGACTATACCACCCAGCAAACCACCGGCGAGCATACCGCCAGCAGATTTCGGGTAATGATTCTCGGTGTGGTATACCGGTTCTTCCCAGCACTCGCGTACCGGCTTGGATACCTGTACTTCACGGTATATCGGACGTACATCGACCACCTTGGCATATTCAAAGAGATCATGTCGCGGGCTATTACCATACTGCTTCTGTCCATGATTTTTATGACCAGCACCGGCCGTACCGGCAACTACCAGTAGCGCAACTGCAAACGTGGTTTTAAGTGTTTTCATGACCGTCTCCTGCCTGTTTAAAGATAAATGGCAATATAGGCGGAACTAACTGAATCGATGCTTAACGGGTGTTACAATCCGCCGGGTTGTTAAATATTTCCTTCCACAGGCTTCCCGGCGCTGCCTGGGATGACGGACTGATCAGTCCCGGCGTAGTTTGTCGCTGAGCGCGATCGGAGTGGGGTAACGCGCCACGACGTAGTATGACGAGAATACGAAACTGGCCAGGGTTGCAATCTGGATCAGGTAGGAAACTTCTGTACGGATGATGGCAAGCTCGGTCGCCATCACCGCAATCAGCAGCGAAAATTCACTCATTTGCCCGAGCCGCATGGCGACTTCAGTCGACCTGTTGGGATCCTCCTGATTCACACGCATCAGCAGCCGATAAAGCGCCGGCTTGACAGCAATTGCAATCAGGCTCAACCCGAGTGCCTGTAGCCATATATCGGGCAAAACCTCGAGGTTGAAACCGGCACCGAGGGCGACAAAGAAAATAATCAGAAAGAAGTCACGCAAAGGCCTGAGATTTTCCGAAATAAACAGTGCAATCGGGCTGCGAGCGATCGTTACCCCCGCAATAAACGCGCCGATTTCGTATGAAAGCCCGATTTGTTCGGCGACCTCGGCGACACCCAGGCACCAGCCCACCGCGAGCAGAAAGATGTATTCCTGGATACGATCAAAACGCCCAATCAATTTAGACAGCAGGTAACGTTCCAGCAGGTAACAGGCCAATACCAGCACAGGGAAAGCAAGCACAGGTTTGCTCATCTCGTACCAGCCGAACTCCGCGCTGGTGCTGCCCTCCAGCAACAGCAGCAGAAAAATCGCTATGATATCCTGCAACAACAGAATACTGATGATGACCTCGCCGGTATGCTGATGGTGCAGTACCGTGGTCGGAATAAGTTTCAAACCGATTATCGTGCTCGAGAACATCAACGCGGCACCGACGATCAGGGCCTCGGTACTGGTATAGCCAAACGCCAGGCTATAGCCATAACCCAGCAGCAGTAAAACTAACGAACTGGCCCCGGTAATAATCGTAGTTTTTCCGGCCAGCCTGATCAATTCCTGCGGATGCAGGTTCAGGCCCAGCAGGAACAACAGGAAGATAATACCGACATTGGCAATGTTCTGAATCAGGTCAACATCGGAAATCAGGTGCACACCCCATGGTCCGATCACGATTCCCAAACCAATGTAGGCGATGATCAGCGACTGGCGAATCGCCAGTGCCAGTGTCGCCAGCAGTGCAGCCCCGCAAAATACCAGGAACAAAATGTAAACGATCGAAGTATCGTCCATAACCGCAGAAGATTAACACGACATCGCCGGTTTGTTTCCACCCTTTTGCGCGTGAACTAGGCGCACCATGACCTGTGCTTGATTTTTGGAAGCAATGGCATAAGCTTGTCGGCTGTTTGGGTTCCAGCACCTCGTATGCTCGCTTTAGAAATCTCCAATCTCCACAAGACTTACGCCAGCGGTTTGCAGGCCCTCAAGGGCATCGACCTGCAGGTTGAAAAAGGCGATTTCTTTGCATTGCTGGGACCTAATGGTGCCGGAAAATCGACCTGCATCGGCATTATTTCGGGCCTCGTCAACAAAACCAGGGGTAGCGTCAAAATATTTGGTCACTCCATCGACGAGGAATTTATCCTCGCCAAGTCACTGCTGGGTTCAGTACCGCAGGAGTTTAATTTCAATACCTTCGAACCGGTCGAGGAAATTGTCATCAACCAGGCGGGTTACTACGGCGTACCGGCACGCATCGCGCGCCAGCAGACCGAATATTACTTAAAGCTGCTTGGACTCTGGCAGCATCGCCGATCGCAGGCTCGACACCTGTCGGGAGGCATGAAGCGTCGCCTGATGATTGCGCGCGCGCTGGTACACAAGCCGCAGCTTTTTATCCTCGACGAACCGACTGCCGGCGTGGACATCGAGTTACGGCGCTCGATGTGGGATTTCCTCGAGCAAATCAACGACCAGGGCACCACGATAATCCTGACCACGCACTACCTTGAGGAAGCGGAGCGCATGTGCCGTAACATTGCCATCATTGACGAGGGCGATATTATCCAGAACACCAGTATGAAACTGCTGCTGAAACAGTTAAACAGCGAAACCTTTGTGCTGTATCTACGTGACGACCTGGAGCAGTTACCGCAGTTGCCAAGCTTTGACAACATTACCCGGCTCGATCATCACAGTATCGAAGTTGAAGTGCCGGAAAATCTCTCGATCTCCGATTTGACGCGCGAGCTCGAAGCACAAAGTATTGTCGTTGAGCGCATGCGCAACAAGGTAAACCGGCTCGAGGAATTGTTCGTCAAGCTGACCTCCAAGACCGACCAGGCCGGCGCCGCCTGATGTTGCGCCAGTTCTGGATTGCCTACCTGACCATTACCCGCAAGGAAATCCTGCGTTTCACCCGTATCTGGGTGCAAACGATTATCCCGCCAGTGGTAATGGTAGCGCTGTATTTCATTATTTTCGGTAACCTGATCGGGCAGCGCATCGGCGAAATGGACGGTATGCTTTACGTTGATTTCATCATGCCGGGGCTGGTAATGATGTCGATTATTACCAACTCGTATACCAATGTCGTCTCATCGTTTTACGGCGCCAAGTACTCGAGACATATCGAAGAAATGCAGATTGCACCGGTGCCCGACCTGATTATTCTGCTTGGATTCATGACCGGTGGTGTGGCGCGCGGGATCAGTGTTGGCATCGCAGTCACGCTGGTATCCCTGCTGTTTACCGATTTCAGCGTTCACAACCCCCTCATCGTTCTGTTGGTTGCGCTGCTGACTTCCTGTTTGTTTGCCCTTGCCGGATTGATTAACGCGATTTTTGCCAACAGCTTTGACGACATCACGATCATCCCAACTTTCGTGCTAACCCCGTTGACTTACCTCGGCGGGATTTTTTACTCGATCAAGCTGCTACCCGAATTCTGGCAACAGGTTTCACTGGGTAACCCGATTCTCTACATGGTTAACAGTTTTCGCTACGGCTTTCGCGGCAGCAGCGATATCGACCTGTTAACCGCAATAATCGTCATCCTGTTTTTCATCGCGGTGCTGTTTACCGTCTGCCTGACCCTGCTATCCCGTGGCACCGGCATTCGCCAGTGATGGAACTGGTCGATATTGGAGTAAACCTGACCAACAAGAGCCTGCTGGGGGACCTGGACGCAGTGATGAAACGCGCCCGGGATGCCGGTGTCACACAGATGGTTGTGACCGGCACGTCGATCGACGCAAGCCGGCAGACGATCGACCTATGTAATCGTTACCCGGATCGCCTGGTATCGACCTGCGGCGTCCATCCCCACCACGCCAGCGAATGGGAAGATATTAGTTCTGACCTGCTAAAGTCCATGGCACAACAGGACTGCGTGCGCGCTATTGGAGAAACCGGTCTCGATTTCAATCGCAACTATTCGCCGCGTCCAGCCCAGGAAATCGCGTTCCAGCGCCAAATGGAGCTTGCTGTCGCCCTGCAGATGCCATTGTTCTGCCACCAGCGAGATGCGCATGAACGCTTCGTCGAAATGCTGCGCGAATTTCGCGACGATCTGAGCCGGATTGTCGTTCATTGCTTTACCGATACGCGCGAGGCCCTGATGGACTATCTCGATCTCGACTGCTATATCGGCATCACCGGCTGGATCTGCGACGAACGCCGCGGACTGGAACTGCAAAAACTGGTACGAATGATCCCCGATGACCGGCTGTTGCTGGAAACAGACGCACCTTATCTGCTACCCCGAAATCTTGATCCGAAACCCTCGAGTCGCACCAACGAACCCGCCTATTTACCGCATATTCTCCGGAATGTGGCCGTTCACCAGGGCAAATCTGCGGAACATCTAGCCCGGCAGACCCTGCACAACAGCCAGGTATTCTTCGGGCTTTAATCCGGGCTGCAGTGGCCGCTGCAAGGCCTTGTTCCTGCTATATCGACAGGTGACAAAATGCCGGTATTTAGCCCAAAAACTAGTTACAACTGCCGTTTTCCGTTCTAAACTTAAGTTTAAACCTAACGGTTTAAACTATGAATGATCAGGTAAAAATCAATTTCTTCGCCTCTACCCCGGAGCCCTGTAGCTACCTGGATAATCGAAAATCCGTTAGTGCCTTCGCCAATCCCCATATGGACATGGACATGAAAACCTATAACGAGTTGATTCAACACGGTTTTCGTCGATCCGGAGGCTATATTTATCGACCCCACTGCCCGAGTTGCCAGGAATGTGTTTCGGTGCGGGTACCGGTAAGGAATCATGCTTACTCGCGCAACGAACAGCGCGTGATCAAGCGTAATGCAGATCTCAAAATCACGATTGTCCCCGGACGTTTCCGCGATGAACATTTTGACCTGTATCGACGCTACATCAACAGCCGACATAACGACGGCAGTATGGCCAATCCCAGTAAATCCGATTATCACCGGTTTTTGATCTGCGATTGGACCGATACGTTATTTTTCGAGTACCGACTCAACCGTATACTCATCGCAGTGGCCGTTTGCGACGTCACCGACAGCGGATTATCCGCCGTTTATACCTTTTTCGACCAGGATCACGCCGACCGCAGCCCCGGTCATTTCGCGATCCTGACCCAGATCCTGGAAACACGCCTGCGCGACCTCGATTACCTGTATCTCGGATACTGGATTCGCGAATGCACTAAAATGAGTTATAAGCGTCGTTACAAACCGCTCGAAGCCTACCTTGGCGATCAATGGGTAGCGCTAGACAAGTCGTCTTAGTTTCTCCCAGTCAAATGCTTCACCGGGATCGGTTTTACGTCCGGGAGATATATCACTGTGCCCCGTAATTGCGTCTTTCTCGATCCCGGGGTATTCAGCTCGCAGGCTTGCGATCAGATTGGCGAGACTCTGGTACTGTTCCTCGGTATAGGGCTGATCGTCACAACCCTCAAGCTCGATGCCGATCGAAAAGTCGTTGCAGACCGTTTCACCCAGCCATTCTGACTCGCCGGCGTGCCAGGCACGATCCAGGAATGACACGAACTGTACAATACTGCCATCTCGTTCGATCAGGCAGTGAGCTGAGACCTTCATTTCACATATCGAATCGAGGTATTCGTGCACACCGACCTTCAGATTATTACAAAAGAATTCCTGGATATGGCCACCACCGTATTCCCCGGGCGGTAAACTGATGCCATGCACGACGATCAATTTTATTTTGGCATCGTCAGGCCTGGCGTCAAAATTGGGAGACTGAATAACTACCGTCGACTGCAGCCAGCCTGCGCTATTAATTAAAAGTTTTTCCATACACGATTTTGCCGGAGCTCGGAATTTTACCCGCCAACGGGGGCAAGATAGTTTACTTGACTTGAACCTGCAAGATTTCCATAAGCCACAACTGGATCAGTGTGCGGACTGTCATACCGCGGCTTAACCGTGGTATCCAGCGATATACGAAATGTTCCGGAAGCTCTGGATCCCGTCGGTCCGACGCATCGGGTTAAACCGCGGGATGACAGCTTTCTATTAGCGGGATGACAGCTTGCTGCGGGGTTGTGGCTTCCTAGTGCGCGAGAATCTGGCTCAGGAACAGCTTGGTGCGCTCGTGCTGCGGATTATCGAAGAACTCGTGTGGGTTGTTTTCTTCGATGATCTGGCCTTCATCCATGAAGATGACGCGGTTGGCAACCGTCTTGGCAAATCCCATTTCGTGGGTGACACACAACATCGTCATCCCTTCCATGGCGAGTTCGACCATGACGTCGAGCACCTCTTTTATCATTTCCGGATCGAGCGCCGAGGTCGGCTCATCAAACAGCATGATTTTTGGGTTCATGCACAGCGAACGCGCGATCGCAACCCGTTGCTGCTGGCCGCCCGACAATTGACCAGGAAACTTGTCAGCCTGTTCGGGTATTTTTACGCGGGTCAAATATTTCATCGCCGTCTCTTCGGCTTCCTTGCGCGGGATTTGCTTGACCCAGATTGGTGCCAGCGCACAATTCTCCATGACCGTCAGGTGCGGAAACAAATTGAAGTGCTGGAAACACATGCCGACTTCGCGACGAATCGCGTCGATATTTTTCAGGTCGTTGGTCAGCTCGACATTTTCGACAATAATGTCTCCCTGCTGGTGTTCCTCGAGCCGGTTGATGCAACGAATCAGGGTGGATTTTCCGGAACCCGAGGGTCCGCAGATGACGATTCTTTCACCCCGGTTAACTTCCAGGTTGACATCCTTGAGCACGTGAAAAGAACCATACCACTTGTGCATGTCACGTATCTTAATGACTACCTCGTCGGATATTTCCAGCTGTGTGGCTTCTGGTTGACTACTCATAATTATGTACCCTGGTTAACTTTTAATGTCCGGTATAGAGCTTCTTTTCTAGATAAAGTGAGTATCGCGCCATTGAGAAGCAGGATACAAAGAAAAAGATCGCGACGAACACGTAAACTTCCGTCGACAGGCCCTGCCACTTGGTATCGGCCAGCGATGCACGTCCCATGCCGAGCGGATCGAACAGGCCGATGATAATGACAAGCGTCGTATCTTTATACAGGCCGATAAAGGTATTCACGATCCCGGGAATCGAAATCTTCAACGCCTGGGGTAAGATAATCAAACGCATCGACTGCCAGTACTTCAATCCCATCGAGTCGGCGGCTTCGATCTGCCCTTTGGGTAATGCCTGTAAACCGCCCCTGATAACTTCGGCAATATAGGCCGCCGAAAACAGGGTCACCATGATCAGTACGCGTAACAGCAGGTCGAAGGTCGTACCCGGCGGCAGGAAATAATTCAGCATGGTCGAGGCGACAAACAGCAGCGTGATCAGAGGTACACCGCGGATGAACTCGATAAACGCGACGCAGACCATGCGCAGCGCCGGCATGTGGGATTGCCGCCCGAGCGCGAGAGCGATGCCCAATGGCAGTGAACCGACGATACCGGTGACACCGATAACCAGCGTCAGCATGAAACCGCCGAACTTGTCGGTTGGCACCGGTTCCAGGCCCATACCGCCCAGCAACAGCCAGCCTATGATGAAGGGTGCAGCTAATGAGAACCATAATCCCGGCTTGCGAAAAGGGACATGGTCAAACAGCACCGGGATCAGCGCGGCCAGCATCAGGATAAACGACAGGTTGATCCGCCAGCGCAATTCTTCGGGATAAAATCCGTAAACAAAAATTTGGAAACGTTTGCCGATAAAAGCCCAGCAGGCGCCCATTTCGTGTCCAGCCGCCTTGGCGATGGCACGACAATCATCGCGCGAGTCCGCGGAGAATACCGCATCGAGGATAATCCAGTTCAGCATCGGCGGAATGATGAGGTACAGGAAATATATCGTCAGCACCGTAATGACGATGTTGGTTGTCGATGAAAACAGGTTGTGGCGAATCCAGCCAATAATGCCGACTTCGGTGACGGGAGGTGGCAGTTCCGGATGTTCGCCCGCCGCGTAGGATTGTTCAGTACTCATCTTAGCGCTCCACCAGTTTCATGCGTTTGTTATACCAGTTCATAAACGCAGAAATGATTAAGGAAAAGGCCAGGTACAGGGCCAGCACGATGGTCATGCATTCCATTTCGCGTCCCGTCTGGTTCAAAGATATCCCGCCGATAGTCGCCACGATATCCATGTACCCGATTGCGATTGCAAGCGACGAGTTCTTGGTGATATTCAAATACTGGCTCGAAAGCGGCGGGATAATGACGCGCAACGCCTGCGGAATGATAACCAGTTGCATGGTGCGGCTGGGCTTGATGCCGAGCGCGAACGCGGCCTCGGTCTGGCCATGACTGATGGCCTGGATTCCGGCTCGCACGATTTCCGCGATAAAGGCCGCGGTATAAAGCGATAGCGCTATCCACAGGGCCACGAACTCGGGTCTCAATACCAGCCCACCCTTGAAGTTAAAACCTTTGAGTTCGGGATATTCCAGGTTTACTGGCAGACCGGCGAGAAAAAACACGATGATCGGGAACAGTATAATGGCGCCAAGGCTTATCAGGAGAACGGGGTAAATTTTACCGGTCGCGTCCTGGACTTTCTTGGCATAACCTTTAAACCAGATAGTGAAGCCGATGCCGATTATGAAGGCAATCAATACCGCCCACATCGCCGGCTCAAACAGGGGTTTAGGTAAATAAAAACCGCGGTTGGTTAAAAACAATGTGCCATCGAAGGCCATCATTGCATTTTTTGGAATTGGTAAAGTATTCACGACGATACCGTGAACCAGTAAAATATGGAGTAACACCGGCACGTTACGCACGTACTCGATGTAAACGTAAACGACCCGGTTGATCAGCCAGTTACTGGACAGGCGTAACACGCCGAGCAGGAATCCGACGATGGTCGAGAGAATAATTCCGGCTACCGCCACCAGCAGGGTGTTGATAATGCCGACGATGGCAGCGCGCCAGTGCGGACTGCGAGAATTGTATTCGATCAGGGTTTGATTGATATCGTAGTTTGACGCATCCCACAGGAAATTAAAGCTATATCCTTTACCGATGGTTTCGAGGTTGGTGATCGCATTGCTGACTATGAAAAAGAAAAAGGCGAGTATCAAGGCCATCGTAATGACCTGTATCGTGACTGAACGCAGCTCTTTGTCGAAAAACAGGCGATAAAAAAGTGAGGTATTGCTGGATGTATTCGCTGTCGTCATTTTCCGTTAGCCCCCGAAAATTCAGTCATGTCGTAACACCATGATCAAAGTGAGGCGGCGGCCTCGAAAGACCGCCGCTTCATTACTGCTATTTAACGCACCGGTGGTGAATACAGGATTCCACCATTGGTCCACTGCGCGTTCAAACCGCGAGCAAGACCGAGAGCAGTATTGACACCAATGTTGCGCTCAAAAATTTCACCGTAGTTACCTACCGCGGAAATAGCGCGTACGGCCCATTGCTTGTCAAGTCCGATCATCGCACCAAAATCACCCTCGGTACCGGCAATACGGTTGATATCCGGATTATTACCAGCCTTACTGGCATGACCCTTGACGTTGGCCTGGGTAATTCCCGCTTCCTCGGCCGCGATCAGAACATTCAACACCCAACGGGCAACATCGGCCCATTGATCATCGCCCTGGCGAACGGCTGGTCCCAGCGGTTCCTTGGAAATAATTTCCGGCAGAATGATGTGTGCATTGGGATTATCGAAAGTACTACGAGTAGCCGCCAGACCCGATGCGTCAGTAGTGTATACGTCGCAACGACCGGCGAGGTAATTTACCTGCCCTTCTTCGTTGGTTTCGATCGCTACCGGCTCGTAGTTCATGTTGTTGGCACGAAAGAAGTCAGCGAGGTTCAACTCGGTGGTAGTACCAGTCTGGATGCAGACTGAAGCACCATCCAGTTCCTTGGCCGAGGTTACACCAAGCGCCTTCGGCACCATGAATCCCTGGCCGTCGTAATAATTGACTCCGAGGAAGGTCAGCTTAAGGTCCGCGTCACGGCTCATGGTAATGGTGGTGTTTCGATACAACAAATCACCTTCGCCCGAGTTCAGCACGGTAAAACGGGTTTTACCAGTAGTCGGCACAAACTTCACCTTGTTACCATCGCCGAGTACAGCAGCGGCGGTAGCACGACAAAAGTCAACGTCAAAACCTGCCCAACGACCTGCGTCATCGGGTGCGGCAAATCCGGCAACACCGGTTGTTACCACGCAGTTCAGTTCACCACGGGCCTGTACATCTTGTAGCGTACCCGCAGTAGCAGCACCCGAAGTTGAGGCAAGCGCCACGGCGGCAGATACAGCCAGCGTTTTAAAAAGTTTCATTGGTCACTCTCTCCAATTGTTATTACTTTGAAATGAAGCATCATCGCGATCTTCCGGGCTTTTCCTACCCTATAGTTTTAACCTCGATGACAGATTAAGGAGTTCTTTTAAACTGCTCCGTAACGGAAAAGTAACATAACCGAGGCTTACAGCCAAGATATTGATTTAGATGCCTGATTTGACGAGGTTTTCAGAATTGCTATTGCGTCCGGTCCCCGGATACCAGTATAAGTCCATCTGATGATCCGAAATCTGAGAAATTCCGATGCTGTATCGGTGCTGGAAATCTACCGCCAGGGGCTTGATACCGGCGAAGCATCGTTCGAGACCGAGGCACCCGACTGGCAGTCCTGGCAGGGGAAATATCTGCCTCATTCACGCCTTGTCTGGGAGCAAGATGGCCAATTGCGGGGGTGGGCGGCCCTGGCGCCGGTGTCGGACCGGGATTGCTACCGCGGCGTCGCCGAGGTCAGCGTATACGTTGCAACTGATCTTGTCGGCCAGGGCATCGGCAACAAGCTGATGGCGGCACTGATCGAGGAATCCGAGCGCAACGGGATCTGGAGCTTGTATTCATCGATCTTTCCGGAAAACCAGGCAACATTAAAACTGCACCTGCGACATGGATTCCGGGAAGTCGGGATTCGCGAGCGCATCGCGCAACGCGACGGTCGCTGGCGCAACACGCTGATCCTGGAGCGTCGCTCTGACAAGGTAGGCGTTTAACCTGGATAAAACGGAGTTATTTCCACGTTAGCGGCTCCCCAGCGCACGCTGGGTTAACCTATCGGAATCTACAGGCGCGCCATTGTTTCAAGATCCCCGCATTCGCGGGGATGACCCGGTCACTAAATGCGCAATCATTTTGTGAAAGGGTCAGTTGACCTGGATTTCGGGGGTGGACTGGTCCTGATCGGCACGGCCGATTTCATCCAGTGGCACCAGGTCGCCTAACAAGTAGCCCTGGGCATAGTCAATACCAATCGATTTTAGTTTCTCGATGGTTGTATCTGCTTCGACGCTTTCGGCGATTGTCCGGATATCCAGTAAATGCGCGATCGAGTTGATCGACTCGACCATCGTACAGTCGACTTCATCGCCACAAATGTCACGAATCAGGTGGCCGTCAATTTTAACGAAATCAAGCTGTAAATCCTTGAGCGCGGCAAAACTGGCCAGCCCGCTGCCAAAATTATCGAGCGCGAAACTGCAACCGATGGCCTGTAAGCCTTTAATCAGGCGACTCGCGCTTGCGAGATTGTGGCTCAGCGCGGTTTCGGAAATCTCGAAGCAAACTTGTTGCGGTTTGACCACCGTTTTTTCAAACATCAGCAGGATATAATCGAGTAGCGCGTCGTCGGCTATGGATGGCGCCGACAAGTTCAAACTCAGCACCAGGCCGGGATTCTGCATGAAAATGTGCGCATAAGTTTCGAACACCCGGCCAATAACCCAGTGATCAATCTGCGCCAACAGGCCAAAGCGGGCGGCAGCCGGCAGGAATGCGCCGGGGGTAATGACGTTGTTGGCCTCGTCAAGCATGCGCAGCAGCAGCTCGGCCCGGGTATGTAAGCGGTTTTGCCCTGAATCGAGCGCAATAATCGGCTGGTATAACAATATGAACCGCTCGCTCGCAAGCGCATCCTGGATATCCTTACGTTGCAATTTTTCACCGGGACCGATGAGCATCCCCGAATCGGCAGTGCTGTAAATATGGTATCGCCCCCGGCCTTTATCCTTGGCGACGTAACAGGCCTGGTCGGCATCGTGCATGAGTTGCTTGCGGCCGGTCGATTCGGCGTTTATCGGGACGATACCGATGCTAACACCAACCTGGTAAGTCTTTTGATCCCAGGTAAACCGGTATTCCCGCACGACGCTAATCAGCATATCGGCTACTTTACTGGCCTCGGTTAGCGGGCAGTTCTCCAGTAATACACTGAATTCGTCACCGCCGAGCCGACCCAGCGTGTCACGGCCGCGCAGCTGACCCGAGAGGAGCGAGGATATCTGCTTCAGCAATTCGTCACCGGCAACATGCCCGGCGGTATCGTTGACAATTTTAAACTGGTCGAGATCAAGAAATAACAGCGCGTGCGTATTCTCGAAATCCTTGGCCGACAGCAGGGATTGTTCCAGCCTTTCTTCAAACTCGGTGCGGTTCACTAGCCCGGTCAATGGGTCGTGGGTCGCCTGGTGCACAATCATTTTTTGAGCACGACGTGAGTCGGTGACATCTTTAAAGACCAGCACGACGCCAATGCTATTGCCCTGCGCATCGACCATCGGCGCCGCGGTACCCTGAATCGAGTAGCGTTCACCGCTACGCGATATCAGGACATTATCGGTTTTCGGAGCAATCACTCTTTTCTCGGACAGGCAATGCTGCGCGGGATCAGGAATCACCTTGCCGCTCTGCTCGTCTTCGAGATGCAGCACCGCTTCCATCGATAATCCCATCGCCTGGTGGTAGCGCCAACCGGTCAGGGCCTCGGCTACCGGATTCATATAGTCGATACAACCCTTGCCATCGGTGGTAATGACACCGTCGCCGATCGAGTGCAGGGTTACCTGCGCACGCTCCTTTTCCATCAATGTTTCGCCAAGCGCAAGCTTTCGTTCCAGCTCGGCCGCAGCTCGTGCGGCGAACAACTTGATCACGTGTATGTCGCTTTTTTTCGGGTGCAGCGTGCTGCGACTAATGCCGACCAGCACACCGATGGGTCGCCCGGAGGAATCCTGCAGCTTCAACGCGAAAACTCCGGAGGTGTTGAAACGCTCTCGCAGGAAAACAGCGTTGGGAAACAGTTCGCTGGCCGAATTTTCAAGGTACCAGAAACTCCCGCTCTCGGCGCAGGGGCTGTTCTGCAGCGAAATGGAGTGATTCATGATGTAACCGCCGTCACACCAGTAAGACAGGCTCTGATAGTTTTGCTGCTCTGCATCGACACTCGCGGCGAGGAATACCGCGTCTACCGACAGGAATTGGGAGAGTTCTCGAACCAGGGCGTAAAAATAGGTTTCACCGGTGGTACCAACCGTGGCCTCGATCAGGCTATACAGCCGATCCTTGCGACCTTCCTGCAGCCGACGGGCCCGCATTCCGGCAAATCCCTTTAACAGGTACCACGCCAGAACCGCGCCGAGCAGCGCGGAGATCGCAGTTACCAAAACAATTTCGACCATGTATTAATCGGCCTGAACAGGAGTTAACAATGAGTATAGGCAAGAATCCGGAATATTGGGTTTCGGGCCCGATTTATTCGCTTGCATCGCCTTCGGCCTTTGCCTAACCTACGGCGATTCTCCACATTACAGATGTCAATCCCGTTATGGCGAGCAAAAAAAAAGCATCACCTAGATCAAATCCCCGTCAATACTCGTCGCTGGTCGTCGACGGTGTCGACCGCGCACCCAGTCGCTCGATGCTGCGTGCGGTTGGCTTTGACGACGCCGACTTCAAGAAACCGCAGGTTGGTATCGCCTCAACCTGGAGCATGGTGACGCCCTGCAACATGCACATCGATCAGCTTGCGCTAAAGTCCGCCGAAGGCGCCAACTCGGCTGGCGGCAAGGCAGTGGTTTTCAATACCATCACCATTTCCGACGGCATTTCGATGGGTAGCGAGGGGATGAAGTATTCACTGGTGTCGCGCGAGGTTATTGCCGATTCCATCGAAGCGGTTACCGGCTGCCAGGGTTTCGATGCGCTGGTAACGATCGGCGGCTGCGACAAAAATATGCCCGGCTGCATGATGGGCATGGCGCGTCTCAATCGCCCCTCGGTATTTGTCTACGGCGGCACCATCTTACCGGGTTGTCACAAGGGCAAAAACACTGACATCGTGTCGGTATTTGAAGCGGTTGGTGCGCAGGCACAGCACAAGATTACCAAAAAAGAGCTCAAGGAAATCGAATGCACCGCGATCCCGGGCCCCGGTTCCTGCGGCGGCATGTATACCGCGAACACGATGGCCTCGGCGATCGAGGCCATGGGTATGAGCCTGCCGAACAGCTCCGCACAGGCGGCGATTTCGAAAGACAAGACGCAGGATTGTATCGAAGCAGGTAAAGCCGCGATGGCACTGCTCAAGGCCAACATCCGGCCCAGCGACATCATGACACGCAAGGCGTTCGAAAACGCGATAACGGTAGTTATAGCCCTTGGAGGCTCAACCAACGCGGTGCTGCACTTGCTCGCAATGGCCTCGTCAATCGGGGTCAGACTCAAGCTGGATGATTTCACGCGCATCGGCAAGCGCGTGCCGGTACTCGCCGACCTGCGCCCCAGTGGCAAGGCGATGATGTCTGAATTGATCGCCATCGGCGGCATCCAGCCGTTGATGAAAATGCTGCTCGACGCTGGCTTACTGCATGGCGACTGCCTGACCGTCACCGGCAAGACGCTGGCGCAGAACCTGGCCGGTGTAAAACCCTATCCCAAAAGCCAGGATATCGTGCACGCGCTCAACGACCCGATTAAGAAAGACAGCCACCTGGTCATCCTGCACGGCAACCTCGCGCCCGAGGGTTCGGTGGCGAAGATTTCGGGTAAGGAAGGACTCCACTTTACCGGCAAGGCGCGAATTTTTTCTTCCGAGGAACAGGCGCTCAAGAAGATTCTCGACGGTACCGTTAAAAAAGGGGACGTTATCGTAGTGCGCTACGAGGGTCCGAAGGGTGGTCCGGGCATGCGCGAAATGCTGTCACCAACCTCGGCCATCATGGGTAAGGGTCTCGGCAAGGACGTTGCTTTTCTGACCGACGGTCGTTTCTCCGGCGGCTCGCACGGCTTCGTGGTAGGACACGTTACTCCCGAAGCCGCGGTCGGCGGGCCCATCGCTTTGCTCAAGAACGGCGATATCATCACCATCGATGCCGAGAAGCGCGAAGTCAATGTCAAGTTGAGTGCGGCCGAGCTCAGGCGCCGGGCAAATGCCTGGAAACCGCCCAGACCGCGCTACAGGCGTGGTGTGCTGGCGAAGTACGCGCGTCTCGTCAGTTCCGCTTCCACAGGCGCCGTAACCGACCTGCCGCAGGATTGAGGCTTACGGCATGTCCCAGGCGTTTCCTGCCGCGCGCGACATGATTGCAGCCTTGATCGCAACCCCGTCCGTGAGTTGCGTGCACGAGGACCTGGATACCAGTAACCGCGGTGTTATCGATCAGGTGGCTGAATGGAGCGAATGTCTCGGATTCGAGACCGAAATCCAGAACGTCAGCGATGGCAAGTACAACCTGGTGGCGCGTGCCGGCAGCGGCAGCGACGGCCTTGTGCTGTCAGGCCACACCGACACGGTGCCCTGTGATCCATTGCTGTGGACCAGCGACCCGTTCCAGGCACGAGAGGCAGACGATCGGATTTACGGGCTCGGTAGTTGCGATATGAAAAGTTTTCTTGCGCTGGCGCTCGAGGCCAGCAGCAGGGTTAACTTCAAGCACCTCAAACGTCCCCTCACCCTGGTGGCAACCGCCGACGAGGAAACCACGATGCACGGCGCAAAGCTGATTGCCGATAACGGTAAAAAACTCGGGCGCTTTTGTGTCATCGGTGAGCCCACGGGCCTGTCCCCGATTCGCCAGCACAAGGGCAACCTGACGATGTCGGTCGAATTCCTGGGTCAGTCCGGGCACGCGAGTGATCCGGGGCTTGGCAACAATGCGCTCGACGGCATGCACCAGTTCATGACCGCGCTGTACGCATACCGCGACAAGATCCAGCAGCAATACAATGATCCTGCGTTTACGATTCCAACCCCGACCATGAATCTCGGGCATATACACGGTGGCGATAACTCGAACCGGATCTGCGGTGCCTGCACGCTGCTGATCGATATACGCTTTTTACCCGCGATGTCGTTCGCAACGCTGCAGGCAGACCTGGAGGGACTTGCCGCCGAGGTTGCCGAGGCACGGGGTTTAGGTGTTAACACCCAGATCTTCGGCGCCGGCCTGCCCGCGATGGACACCCCCGAGGCCAGCGAAATCGCACAATACCTGACCCATATCACCGGCAAAAAAACCGGCAGCGTGGCTTTCGGCACCGAGGCGCCCTACTACAACTCGATGCAAACCGAAACCATCGTTATCGGGCCCGGATCCATCAACCAGGCACACCAGCCCGATGAATTCCTGCCGCTCGCGCACATCGATCCAACCATAATAATGCTCGAGGACCTGATCGACCGTTTTTGCATGTCGTGACGATCCTGGCCGATCAGAATATCCCCTGTGTCGAGGATGCATTTCGCGATCTCGGCGAGGTCGCGCTCATGCCCGGACGAGACATCAGGCGTGAGCATCTTACCGACTGCCAGTGCCTGATTGTCCGAACGGTGACCCGCGTCGATGCCGATTTATTGAACGGCACCCCGGTCGAATTTGTCGGCACCGCAACCATCGGCACCGATCACATTGACCTCGACTATCTTGCAGAAGCCGAAATTGGCTGCAGTAACGCGGCGGGCTGCAATGCCGAGGCTGCCTCCGAATACGTCATCAGCGGGCTGTTTGCGCTGGCACAGCGTAAGGATTTCGACCCGTTCAATTTGAAGGCGGGGATCGTCGGTTTCGGCAACGTCGGCTCGCGACTCCATCAGAAACTTACTGCACTAGGTATCGCATGCCTGGTTTGTGATCCTCCGCTGCAGGAAGCCGGTACTTCGCGCCAGAATTTCGTCGACCTCGATACCATTCTGCAAAAATGTAATTTCGTCACGCTGCATGTACCGTTAACCCGTGGAGGTCGCCATCCGACCTATCACCTGCTCGATGCCGGGCGCCTGCAGCAGCTCTCGAAAGGCTGTCTGCTGATCAACGCCGCCCGCGGCGAAGTGGTCGATAACCGGGCGTTACTCGACTTGTTGAACAAACGTGACGATTTACTCGTTTTTCTCGATACCTGGGAACATGAACCCGACCTTTCACTTGAATTGCTGCAGCGGGTCGACCTCGCGACGCCGCATATCGCGGGTTATAGCATCGAAGGCCGCCTGCGCGGCACGCAGATGGTGCTCGACGCGGCCTGCGAACATTTTGAGCGTAAGTCCAGCTGGAATATGTCGCAGCAGCTTCCTGCGGACAAAGTCCTCGAGCTAGCGCCCACGGACCCGGTTACAGCAGCCTGGCATAACCTGTTCCAGCAGCACTTCGATATCTGGCGTGATCACGAAGCTTTGATATCTGGGAGTGACCTGGATCCGAGATCGTTTGCCGTGCATTTCGACGCGCTGCGCCGGGTCTATCCCGATCGGCTGGAATACGAGCGCTTTATCGTGCAGCTGAGTGATACGAACCTACCGGTTCGGGCAATACAACAGCTGGGTTTTCAAATCGGGACTTGAGTCTGACACCAGCAATTAGGGACGCAACTGCACCACGTTGTCGGGAGATGCCAGAAGCTGCTGCGGATTGCGAATCATCTTCTCCAGCTCGACTGCATCGACCGGCTTGCTCAGCAGGTAGCCCTGAACCTGGTCTACCGCGTACTCGCGCAGGAGCTCTAATTGCTCGTTATCTTCAACCCCTTCAGCAACGATTTTCATATTCATCGATTGCGCCATTGAGACGAGCGTCTGCACAATCTTCTGATCGTTCTCGTCGGTACACAAATCCTTAACGAATACGCGATCGATCTTGAGGGTGTCGATCGGCAGGTTTTTCAGATAGCTCAGCGACGAGTAGCCGGTGCCAAAATCATCGATAGCGATGGTAATGCCCCGCGAGTGCAGCCGTTCCAGCGATTCGATTGCTTTGCGCACGTTTTCCATGAGCAGGGTTTCGGTAATTTCGATCTCAAACAGCAACGGCGGTACCTTGAATTCATCCAGGCAGCCCAGGATCCGTTCCACGATATCCGCCTGAATCAGCTGCACGCTCGACAAGTTGATCGCAATCCTGCAGTTCTGAATTCCCTGATCGATCCAGCGACGCAACTGCTGACAGGCTTCCCGAATAACCCAGTCGCCGATCGGCACGATCAGGCCGCGCTGCTCGGCAAATTCGATAAATTCATAGGGCGAAACCACACCGCGCTCGGGATGGTTCCAGCGAATCAGGGCCTCGACACCGACGATCTTCTGCTGCCCGATGTCCAGCTTGGGCTGGTAATGTAGCATCCATTCCTCGTTTTCGACCGCGCGGCGCAGGTCGACCTCAAGTTCGACATGTTTGACCGAAAGCTGCTGCACCTGCTGATCGTAGAACTGGTAACCGATGTCCGACTTGTGCTTCTTGCTGTATTGCTTCGCGCTCATCGCCTTGTTGAGCAGGCCTTCGACCGTGTCCGAATCGGTCGGGTAGAGACTGACCCCGACGTGACTGGTCAGGTAAATGGTATTTCCCTCGATTTCCACCGGCTGGTTGATAATTTCGAGGATTCGATTGACGGCCCAGGTGGCGCCTTCCTTTTTCTGGAGATCGGTTAACAGCACGGCAAATTCATCACCGGGGAAACGTGAAACGCTCAGTCGCGATACGCCGTCGGTCTTACGCACAATCGAGTTCAAACGATATGCGACCTGCTTGAGCAACTCATCACCACCGGACCGCCCGAGGGTCGCGTTGATCTGGCTGAACATTTCAATATCGATGATCAACACCGCGGCGAGCTGGTCATGCCGGAAACCGCGCTCGATCGCCTGGTGGATTCGATCATAAAATAATATCTGGTTGGGCAACCCGGTCAGGCCGTCGTAGCTTTTACTGAACTCGAGTTCGGACGAGAATTGCGTTGCCATATCTTCGAGTTCGGCGATACGACTCTGAAGTTTCTCGACGTCCGGCCCGGTCTGAGAAACTTGCATTATCGTTCCATCGCCAGGTTCCGTTTTATCCTCCATGGTCGCCATCGAGGCCCAGCTGACCACGCGGTTACGCCCTGATTGCTTGGCGGCATAAAGTGCCTCATCGGCGAGATGATTCAGGTTGCCCGGACTGGTTGGATTATCGTGCATATTGGCGATACCGAGACTGGCGGTGACGCGCGGACCGTTTTCGTAACGCTTGGTCGATTCGTCTTTTACGCGCAAACGGATACGCTCGGCAACCTTTATGGCCACATCCATCGGCATGCCCGGCAGCACCAGGCAAAATTCTTCACCACCGTAACGTGCAACCAGGTCATCCTTGCGCGTGTTCGCTTTCAGAATTTCGGCGAGCATCTTGATTACCTCGTCACCGGTAGCATGCCCGAAGTTATCGTTGACCTGCTTGAAGTGATCGAGATCGACCATGATGCAACAGAGCTCGGAACCATCCTCCAGCGAGGCCTTAAAAATCAATTCGAACTGTTCTGAAAACGCACGCCGATTCAGGCAGCCGGTGAGCGAATCCCGCGTCGCCAGGTAGGTCAGTTCCTTGTTCTGTTCGTTTACCTGCGCCTGGGTTTTCTCGAGACGCTTTACCATGCTCTGCAGTTCGACATTACGCTCCTCGATTTCAGTAATGTCATCGAGCGTGATGAGCACGCCCTGCGCCTTGCCTTCGGGGCTCAGGATGGGTGAGGCATTGATCGCGAACTTGATGGTTTTGCCGTCTTCGGACTTCAGATTAAACTGGGCGCCGATGCTCGCCTTGCCAGTCTTGAGCACGTCGAGCCAGGGTAACTCAGTGCCGGATTTCTGTTTCGAAACGCGTTCCCAGTTCAGCTCCGATGCCTTGTTACCGAGCATTGAAAAAGAATCACGACCTATTTTGTCGCTGAAGGCCTTGTTGGTGAGCAGAATTTGCTCTTCCTCATCGACGATCATGACACCCTCGGAGAGCGTATCAAACGCCGCATTGACTCTTTCTGGAATCACCGCGGAGGGATCGAGTTGGCGCAGCGTTCTGAGCATGAATGCGAGGTAAACGAAGAACCCGATCAGCAGGCAGAAAACGAGCAACTTGAAAATCCCCTTGTCGACAAAACCCAGCAAAGATTCACTTTTTAGCGCTTCGAAACGTAATTCAACGTTGCCCCAGGGCTCGCCACCGCGCAGCAAGGGCACCAGTACATGAGAGGGCGTTGATTTGTCGCCCTTAAATCCTTGCCAGAGCCGGTCATGACTGGGTGACTTATAAACAACTTGTCCTGAATCTCGGCGGATACCGGTCGACAGGATGTCGGGATTGCGCTTGGCGACCAGGGTCAGGAGACGTTCCAGCTTTTTTATATCTTGCTTCGGATCGAGCAACGCAAACTGGATTGCCAGCGATTCGCTAATCTGCTTGCGTGCCTTCAGTTCGAGCTTATCTTCGTCCGGCGTAAACCCGAACATTTCCGCACCGAGCAGGATACAGGAAGTCAGTAGCACCAGCGCAAAACTGATGCGCATGGCCGGAAAAATTAACCCCAGGGATTTGCGTAATTTATTCATCGATAAATCTTGATCCCACCCTGGAGGCAACGGTATGAATTAACCTGTTCATTACCGTTAATCGCCATTCTCGGAGAACATGTTGTCCACTTTCCTGGCATGCTCTCTGATTTGCGTTTTCTCATCATCATCGTCATCGGGCTCGACATCTTCCTTGTCTTCCCTCGCCTTTAGTATCGGCAGCGGATCGAAACGGTTGAGTAATGGCACCGTGGACATGAAACTCGCCAGCAGCGCCCCGCCGCGTAAAACCCAGCTCACGATACCCACGGTGAGACCCGCAGTTGAACCCACAAAGACCTTTACATCGACATCATCAGCGTTCTGCTGTGCCACCTCCAGGTCCATACCGAGATGCATGCTGTCGATTCGTTCGAGCAGTTCGAGCTCGTATTGCTCGTTGAGCGCTTCATCATCGCTCACCTGCAAGGTCAGCGTATCGATGCTCAGATTCTGCGCCTTCAGTGCCTGCACCTGTGGTTGTTCCGGGAGCTTTGCAGGCTGCTTATCGATTACCGGATAATCGACCGGTTCGCTATCTGAGTCGTTCGCTTGCGCAAAGCCTGAATCCTGTTCCGGGTCCGGCGACCTGATACCCTGCGGAACTTGAACAATTTCTTCCAGTATCTGATCATCACCGGTTCCAACCTGCTCTTCTTCAACTTCGTCTGGCGGCTCGTCGGCGGGAGGCTCTTCTTCAGGTGGCGGCTCCTGCGGGGGAGGCGGCGCAGGTGGCGCTTCCGCTGACCCATTAATAATAATCTCCACGTCATGCGTACTGCCATCGGCCGTGGTTACGGTCAGAATTTCGGTCATTGATTCTCCGGCCTGTAACGCCTGAATTTCTGCGTTACTGTTATCAGCGCTATAGCTCCAGTTACCCGACGCGTCGATCGTCAAATTACCGAAGTTGCCCTGGATGGTCTGGGCAACAAAATTAGACTCCCCAATATCGGGATCTTCGATCGTCAAGGCACCTGCGACCGACAGTTTACCGGTAGAGTCGACTCGATCCTCGGTTACCACGCCGGTATCGGTGCCGCCAATGATCGGAGCAGAGTTGACATCGTTCACGGTGATGGTGAAGGTCTCGCTATCGATCAGGTTGCCGGTGCCACTATCCGTGACCGTAATGGTTACCGAGGGCGTGGAGCCGCCCTGACCTTCGGTTGGGGTCCAGGAGAACGCACCAGTGTTGGCATCGATCGTCATGCCCGCGGCCAAGGAGGCCCCATCCAGACTAAAGGTCAACGTATCGACCGGCAGATCGGCATCCGTTGCCGTTGCCGTAAA